>CAIRDJ010000187.1 GCA_903877335.1 uncultured Chloroflexota bacterium
CCAGATTGCGCCACTCCAACCACCACCACATCACCAAGATCGCCCCTAATCCAATACACAGCAACAACACCAATCCCAACAAAATCAGCAAGATTTGGAAGAATACCGCTAACCACACCTTGGGTTGTGGGGAAGGGGCGGGCGTGCTTTGTGGCGTCAGGGTGGGGGGGACGGTGGCGGTCATACTGAAAGGGGGGGGCGTGGGGGAGAGGGTGGCTAGGGGCAATGCCTCATTTTGGGGGGAGTTCAAGGTGGCGGTAGGCGGTGGCGTGGGGGTGGGGGTGGCGGTGGGCGGTGGCAACATCAGCGCGGACGGAGAGGGACTGGGCACGCTCGCAACCCCTATCATTGGGGTGGCGGTGGGGGAAGCACTGCGCGAAGCAGTTGGTTCAAACTCTATCCATCCATAGTTCGGAAAGTATACCTCTACCCAAGTGTGGGCGTCCTTCTCCCGAACAATGTACTGTCGCCCGTCCCATTCACCCGCTGCAAAACCTGCCGCCATCCGCGAGGGAATGCCTAGCCCACGCAACATGACCACCATTGCCGATGCATAGTAATTGCAGTAGCCCTGACGGTAATCGAATAGCACCCAGTCCACAGGGTCTTGCCCAAACGGAGGGGAGGGGATGGTTTCGTTGTAGGTGATGTTCGCCCGAAGCCACTGCTCAATGGCGCGCACGCGATCATAGGGGGTGGTGGCGTTTGCCTCCTGCACAATCTGCTGAGCAAGTTCGAGCGTCCGCCCTGTGATGCTGGGGGGGATGTAAAGTTGCGTGTCAATGATCCAGCGCGGGTAGTTGATGCCGGCGCTTTGCAACTGGGGCGCGTTCGCGTTGCTCATCAAACTGGTGACAAGGTAACTACTGCCCACGTCCAAAACCTTTTGTGGGCGGATCGCGTAGATGGTCATGTTTTGATCGTCGTCATAGCGCAGGTCTGCTTGGGTGGGTAGGTCGATCACGTCTGGCAGGGGGGCGGCATACACCAAGCGCGAGGGCATTGAAACCATCGTGAAGCGCTGTTGAACGCGAATGCGCGAGCCAAGCACCATCTCCTCATTCTTCACTTCAAATGGGGGTTGGCTATCCTGTAAGCGAATGTTCGCCTGGGACGACCAACTGCCATCCTGATACGTATCAAATAACCGACTGCGCCAATAGTAGGGTCGTCCGGGAGGGGCTTCAACCTGCATGACCACCTGATCCCCCAGTTGGATCGCCCCGCTTAAGGTGAGGGAGTCTGCCCCGTAGTAATCAGTCGTCACTTGCCCATAGCTATCCGGATCGCTTAATAGCTGATTCCAGGTTTGTGCTAAGTAGGCGAGGGGATCATCATCGAGGACATCGTGCAACTTTTCCAACTGTTTATCCAGGCGAGAGGTGGGGATGCTCCATGCTAAAAGCAGCGCCACCATGGCAATGATTGCACCCCCTAAGTTCATCTGGAGGCGCAAAATAGAGGGGATGGCAACGACCTTGCGCTGTTGATACCAATCCCATTCTTTGTGATCCACTGTGGAGCGCGTCAATAACAACAGGCTCAAATAGCTGAAGATCATCATATGCGGCAAGAGCTGATAGGGTTGCGCGATATAAATCATGTTGGCAACCATGATGATGGCGGGCGACAGAACCGCACGAAAACTTTGTCCAAGCCTAAATATATGCCAGGTCAAGTTATAGCCCATGAACCAAAAGAGGATGCAGGCAAATAAAGTGAGAACAAGTGGGTCTGGGTCAAATTGTCCATTGAGAAGGTTCACCACCCATTCCGCAACACGCACGAGCGTGGCATTGAGACCCTCCCCAAGGTCGGACGACAATGACCATGAAACAAACAACCAGCTAAACAAGATGCCGTATAAGCCACTGCTGATGAGCGCAAACAACTCGTCAAACCGACTACAGGCAAGCGCGTAGCTGACCAAGATGCTGAAAACCGTGATAGTGGCGATGAGGGGGAGGTCGATTTGCCAACCGCTAAGCTGTAATGATTGGGCGGTGATGAGGAGCATCATCCCAATCGTGACCAGCATCAACCAGTCACTCGCGTTGAACTGTTTGATGAGCGCGTGCAGTGCCCGTGTGATCGTGTGGCGTTTGGCGGTCGGTTGGGTAAGGGGAGATTTTGTGGTGGTCATCAAACACACACATCCTGAATAGGCGACGGACACACCTCATTGTACAAAACAGGTTAATCCTCTCGCAACGGATAGCTTCTCTACGCACCCTCCCTAAAATTAAGTATAATCATCGTACTAGGTAGCTTATGTGGTCGCGGTTTGGGCATGCCCAAGCTGAGGAAAGTCCGTACTCCACAGGGCGCGATGCTAGTTAACAACTAGGCAAGGTAACTTGACGGACAGTGCAACAGAGAGTAGATTGCACCCGCAAGGGTGTGAGGGTGAAACGGTGGTGTAAGAGACCACCAGTGCAGGTGGTGACATCTGTAGCTTGGTAAACCCCATCGGGAGCAAGGTGAAGCAGACACAGTGGAATTGCCCGTTCCGTAGAAAGTGTCGGGTGCACCGCTAGAGGGTTTCCGTGAGGAGACTCCCAGATAGATGACCACACACGACAGGATACGGCTTATCGAGTTGCCTAGTACCAGCTCTCTATCGCAAGGTAGAGAGCTGGTGTCTTTTCACGGCGCAGTTAAATCGGCTACCACCAAGCGGATCATCGGATCGGTGAGGGGAAAGTTGAGATGCGGGACGTACTGGCGGGCAAACTGCAGGCGGTAGAATCCGCTGGCGGAATAGTTTGCTGCGAAGATGCCATCTTGGTAGAATAAATCTGTAGGCGCGGGTGGGCTAATGCGGGCGAGAAGCGCATCAAACGGCTTGGATTGGGTGCGTAACAACCAGGCATCTGCGGCGGTTTTCCATGCTATGTCTAAGGTGCTGAAGGGAAGGATGGCATCTATGCGTGCCCGTGCTGCTTCTGTTCGCCCTTGTTCGGTTTCAATCAAGCTCATGATTGCTTGCTCAATTGGGGTTTGTGGGGGCGCACTCAGCACCACGCCATCAGCTTGCCCATCGAGCACGCGCGGGATGGTTGCGTAATACTCACGGGTGAGCGCGTTAGGGATGTCGGCAAGGTCAGTGATGATGACCACATGTTGTGCCAATCGCTGAGAATGAGCATAGGCGGTTTGGGCTTGCTCAACGTCGCCCCGCTCCGCATATAGCACCGCCAGATTCGTCCACGCATAGGACTGATTTGGCTCGCGCGTGACCACGCGCTCATACGCGGCAATCGCTTGATCGAGCGAGGCACGCGATTGGGTTTGGTAGTGGTCTATCCCGTACAGCAATCCCACGCCGAGCGCATGCCCTGGCATGGCAGGATCATTCGCTTCTAACCTTTCCACCTGCTGAGCCAGTGTGCGAACGTCGAACGTGTCGGGTAGGTTCCAAATGGTGTTAGTTTGTGCCTGCAACTGCATACTATCCCAACCCATTCCGACCAGCAGGACACAGCTTGCCAGCGGGATGAAAACGGGTAGCCGAAACGAGCGACGGGGCGAAGGGTCTTGTGGCATCATCACCAGCATCACGATCATGATTAAAATCCCAATCGCAGGGGTTAGCGAGGTGACATCCACATGATGGTGGACGCTAATCCCCACCCATGCTGTGATGCTGGCAATGAGCATGAGTTTGTGCTGGGGGGATGCCGTGCGCCATGCCAAACGGCTTGCCCACCCTAAAACGACTATCGTGATTCCATAGCCGATAGCCCCCGCCACACCCAATTCAACCAGCACATTGATGAAGCTGTTGTGCGAGTGATTGAGGTTGTTCAACCATTCTAGGGTTTGCCCGTCCAAGTTCCCCCAAGGTACCGTCCCCCGTGCGATCAAGGCTTGCTGCACCGTGAATAATCCTGTTCCAATCCATGGCGACTCAACGAAGGTGTGTAGGACATTCTCAATGAGGTAGCGACGATATAGAAATGATCCACCTATCGCTGCCACAGACCCCCAGGCAAAGACCGCAATTGAACCTAGCAACAGGGTGAAGATGCCGAGGATTCCCAGCAGGCTAAAGCGCAAGGCTTGCGAGAGGTTGCGCCAGCGTTGTCTCCATTTGCTCCACCCGTTCGGATACTGATAGTTGAGCCAAAGTACCAACCCAACTGGAATCTCCACGGCAACGCTAACCCACGCCCCAATTGACAGAGAAAGCAGCAACAGCAAAAAAGCGAGCAGACTGAAGAGGGCGAAGAGGACTCTCTGCCAGGCGCGGGCGGGGTGTAGCCCCACCCCAACCACCAAAAACGGGAGCGTCAAGACGCAGAACGCCCCCAACAGGTTGGGGTTGCTGAGTGTTCCACTGATGAAAACGCCAAACTTGTCAGCTTGTTCGATGATATTGACCCCCCAAGTGAGGTGGCGCAAGAAGGGTAGAATTTGTTGCCCAACTGTAACCACTTGTAGACCGAATATCCCCAGCAACATCCACAG
>CAIRDJ010000188.1 GCA_903877335.1 uncultured Chloroflexota bacterium
CATAGGGCAAACTGAAGTTAACCAGTGACAGGCGCACCGCTAGGGCAACACCCACCAACAGGATGAGTGCGAGCCAGAAAGAACGTGTTGGGGTGGACGTAGTGGACATGCGTTTGGCATCCGTTGAGATCGATTTACAGGGACATGCTAGTGATCTTGAGCGGGTTTGGGTAGGGGAAAGGTGGGTCTGCATGGGCAAGCATGTTGTATCATGGGAGAAAAGAAGGCATTCGGGTTGAGGTAAAGCGATGTTCTTTCTAACACCGTGGGGATTTTTGGCAACCTTGCTGACGATCCCCATTCTATTATTGTATATGCTACGGCTTCGGCGCGAAGAAGTATGGGTATCCTCTACGTTTTTGTGGCAACAGGTGTTACAAGATGCGTCCGCCAATACCCCGTGGCAACGCTTACGGCGCAACCTACTTTTGCTGTTGCAATTGTTGATCTTGGCGTTGTTGGTCTTTGCGTTGGCACGCCCCTTCGTGATCGTGCCTAGCCTTGCTCGTGGGCATGTGGTGATCCTGTTGGACGCCTCCGCCAGCATGTCCGCCACCGATTTAGACGGGGGGCAAACACGCTTGGAGGGGGCAAAAGCACGCGCCCTAGAGCTGATTCAAACGCTGGGCACACAAGACCGCATGACCCTCATCCGCGTCGCAGGCGTGCCAGAGGTACTCCTCTCGCAATCGTCAGACCGCGCCGCCCTGCGCGAGGCGGTGCAAAACGCGCTTGGCTCGGTTGAATCGGCAGACTGGAACGCCGCCCTCACCTTAGCGATTGGGAGCGTGGCAGGCTCTGAAACGTTCGGGTTGGTCATCATCGGGGACGGAGGCTTGGGGGAGATGCGTAACTTACCAGCGTTGACGGGCAGAATAGAGTATTTGCCAGTGGGGCGGTTCAATGACAACGTGGGCATCACCGCGCTTGCCACCCGTACCCAGTCCGATTTTCCACCCCAGCTCTTTGCGGAGCTGACTAACTTTGGAGATGCGCCTGCCGAAGTGATCTTTAATTTACAGGTGGATGGGGCATTCTTCACCGCCGAACGCTATACGCTTGCCCCCCATTCCACGCTTCCGCTTGCCAGTGGCAACCTACCCAATCGCTACGCCACCATCCGCGCCGGCGTAACGCCCGTCACCACCAGCACCACGCCCGATTATCTCTTGGCGGACAACGTCGCCTATGCGGTACAAGAACCTTCCCCCACTTTAGAAGCCTTGTTGATGAGCGAGGGCAATCTGTTTTTAGATCGCGTGTTGAGCAGTTTGCCCACCGTGCAACACCTGACGATTTCCCCCACGCAACCGTTGCCCCGTCGCCCGTTTGATTTATACATCTTTGATGGTGTCACCCCCTCCACCTTGCCCGATGCCGATATGCTCATCATCAACCCACCCACTACCACGCCCTTGTATACGGTGGGGGAGCGCGTGGAACAACCCTTCGTGTTGCAAACCGTCCCCAATGACCCGCTCACGGCGTTCATCAGTTTTGACCGCGTGAACTTGCAGGCGTATCGGCAAATCCAAGCGGACTGGGCGAAACCGCTCATCACCGCCAATGACGCGCCCGTCTTCATGGCAGGGGAAATCAATGGGCAACAAGTCGCGCTGTTGAACTTTGCTCTGACAGAAAGCGATCTTCCATTACAGATCACCTTCCCCATTTTGATGCAGAATCTGTTGGGATGGTATCGCCCTGCCAGCACCCTGCTGGAACGCAACACGCTCACGCTGGGCGAAACCGTCCCCATCACCCTTGTTGGCGAAGGGGAGCGCGTGCGGGTGACGCGCCCGAACGGCACGCAGGACGTGCAAACCATCACCCAAAGCGAATGGCTTTATGCCCACACCCAACAAGTGGGGGTCTATCAAGTGGACATCTTGCAGGGCGACACTGTCCTACAAAACGCAAATTTCGCCGTGAACTTGTTCGACTTCCAAGAGCAGAACATCACCCCACAAGCACAGATCCGCTTGGGGCAACAACCGATTGAACTTGCCCAACCGAACGAGCGCGGACAGCGCGAGGTGTGGACGTGGTTTGGCGCGTTGGCGTGGGTGATCTTGATGGTGGAGTGGTGGGTTGACCACCGTCGGCGGGGTTTGTTGGCAGAACGCGCCCGCGTGAAGGCGTGACGTTTCGGTGACTTTTTTATGACGCGCGTTGTCGCCAAGCGGTGTATAATGGGGCACGCTCAAAAACCGACCCAATAGCACCCTATGGAGGAATCAACTTGGATACCATACAAGATGTGGTGATTGCAACCTTCTACCAGTTCACCCCGTTGCCAGATAAAGACGTGGTGCAAAAAACGCTACAAGAAAAGTGTGCCCAGTTGGACATCAAGGGGACCATCTTGCTGGCAAGCGAAGGGCTAAATGCCACCGTTTCTGGCACGCGCCACGCCATTGACGACCTGTTGAGTTGCCTGCGTACTGATCCGCGCTTTGCCACGATGGAGCATAAAGAATCGTATGATGAAGGTATCCCGTTTGACCGCATGAAGGTGCGCCTCAAGCCGGAGATCGTCACCATCAAGAATGAGCTCGCCTCTAAGCGCGAAGCGGTTGGAATCTATGTTGAGCCAGAGGACTGGAATAGCCTGCTAGATGATCCCGAAGTGTTGCTGATCGACACGCGCAACGACTACGAATATGTGCTGGGCACGTTTGAAGGGGCGATCAACCCTCAAACCGATTCCTTCACAGAGTTCCCGAACTTTGTGCAAGCCCACCTTGACCACGACAAACATAAGAAGATCGCCATGTTTTGCACAGGCGGGATTCGCTGTGAAAAGGCGACCGCCTACATGTTGGCGAATGGCTTTGACCAAGTGTATCACCTGCATGGGGGCATCCTGAAATATCTCGAGGTGATCCCGCCCGCCGAGTCCAAATGGCACGGAGATTGTTTTGTGTTCGATAATCGGCGCACCGTCAACCACAACCTTGAGGCAACTCACCTAGACTTGTGCCCGCTTTGCCGTCGAATTTTACCGATTGGAACGGTTTGCACCCATTGTCATGCCTAACGCAACGTCACAGCTCGTGCTATAATGCCGTCAGTGTTGACCGTATTCTATCCTTGAACTGGTTACAATGATTCGAATCTCTGCATCAGAAAACTTGGTAATTGAAATCAAGCCCAATAGTTGGCGACTGATCTTAAACGAAAACTTTGTCGAAGTGGAACAAAGCAACAATGTGGTTGCCGAGGCAATCGCTGGGCAATCCTTACGCTATACCGAGTCGTTTGCTTCGACCCGTTTTCTCCCAAAGAATGGCGAACTCCAAACGCGGTATATCGAACGAGTGGTGTTAGGTTGGAGCGCAGAGGATGAAAAGTGGCATCTTGGCTTGATGTTCACTGAAAAACTGGCGCAGGCACGCGGCAGTCGCTGGTGTGAATTGGTCAGTTGGCCAGACCCAGAACAAACTGTGTTCGATGATTTGGCGATTGAAGCTGGCGAAACACTGGCGCAGATTTTGGAATGTCCGTTCAATTTTGTCCCCGCCATTCGCGCAGCTATTCCCGAACCTGTTGAGCCTCCCCCTTTGCCCCCCCTTCCCATCAAAATTGAGAACTGGAGCGTCAAGCGCGGTTCTCAAGTGGACTGGCTAGAGTTCCATCGTGACAGCGCGTGGAATCATGAGCGGTTGCGCTTGATAGTCTGGTACAGCTTGTGGGCAGTCATTTTCGTGTTTCTGTCGGTGCTTACCCTGCTAGGGGACATTGCCCTTCCACGCCCGACCTTCCTTCCGTATATGGGCTTGTTTAGTGCGGTGGCATTGCTGGGCATCGTGGGGTATCAGGTGTATCAATTGCGTTACAGCACACGCAAAATCGTAGCCGATCCCACCTCCAGGCGCGTTTGGGGCACGTGGCAAGTCAAACCCAGTTGGAAGCTGGAACGCCAAGAAATTGATTCGGTCTGCATTAGCCAAGTCATCAAAAAACGCAACAACAAAACCATGTTGGAATTTGGCGAGATCAACTTGCGCCTCACCAATGGGCAATATCACTTTCTGGTTAAACAAGAACACCCGCAAGAAATTGATGCCAGTCACTTAACCGATGAACTCGACCTCATCCCCCTCAATCAGATCGCGATGCGTACCCCCCTGCAATCGGTGGCACTCTACTTGGGGGAAGCGTTGGATGTTCCAGTATGGTACGACTATCGTAAACGGTAGAGGCGAGCAGCGTTATGATAGCGGCAACCATTTCTCCACAACGGTTTCATGAACTAGCCCATCAGATCGAGTCTGAGGTGAGCAAGGTGATCGTCGGGCAACACGACATCATCCGCCAAACCTTGATCTCCATCGTGCTAGGGCGACACACCTTGCTAGAAGGCGTGCCGGGCTTGGGTAAAACCTTGCTCATTCGTACCCTTGCCCAAGTGCTACGCCTGCAATTCAACCGCATTCAGTTCACCCCTGACCTCATGCCTTCCGATATTGTGGGCACGGACATTCTGACCGAAACAGCAGCAGGCAAGCGAGAGTTCCGCTTTCAAGCAGGACCGATCTTCGCCAACTTGGTGCTGGCGGATGAGATCAACCGCGCCACCCCCAAGACCCAATCCGCCATGTTAGAGGTGATGCAAGAGAAGAGCGTCACGGTGGGGGGCACCACTTACGCGCTGGAGTTGCCGTTCTTCGTCTTGGCAACCCAAAACCCGATCGAACAAGAGGGCACGTACCCCTTGCCAGAGGCACAGCTAGACCGCTTCATCTTCAAGCTCAACCTCAATCCGCCCAGTGCCTCTGAGCTTGTCACCATCATAGAACGCACCACCGCCACCGATACGCCGAGCATCCGCGCGGTGGCGGACGGGACGGAGTTGATCGCCATGAATGAGCTGGTGTTGGGCGTGCCCGTCCCCACCCATGTCGTCGAGTACGTCGCCCGCTTGATTGTTGCCACCCATCCCAACCAAAGCGGAAGCACCCCCAACATCAAGCAATTTGTGCGCTATGGGGCTTCGCCACGCGGGGCACAAGCGATCATCTTGGGTGCAAAGGCAACCGCCTTAATCGAGGGACGCTACAACGTCAGCTTTGAGGATGTCTTGAGCGTGATGAAACCCGCTTTGCGTCACCGCATGTTGTTGAACTTTGACGGCATGGCGGAGGGGGTGGCGGTGGATACGTTGATTGAGGAATTGGCAAACAGTCTGCCCAAAAATAGTTAAATCGTTTATTGAGGAAATATCATGAGCATCATTGTTGTAGGCAGTATCAATATGGATGTGGTTGCCCGAACTGCCACCCATCCGATGGCGGGGCAAACCGTGTTGGGCAATCAACTGCGCTTCATCGCCGGGGGCAAAGGGTCTAACCAAGCGATTGCCGCCGCACGCGCTGGGGGGGATGTGCGCTTGGTGGGCAAGCTGGGGCAAGATGCGTTTGGCAAGACGCTCGAAGCGTTCCTACACCAAGAAGCCCTCAACCTAGACGACCTAACTTTTAGCCCCAACGCCCCCACCGGCACAGCTATTATTGTGGTGGATGAACACGGCGAGAATACCATCGTGGTGATCCCCGGCGCAAACCATGATCTGCACCCGGCACACCTGTCGCACTTGCCCATCCATCCTGGTGATTTCGTCCTCGCCCAGTTTGAAATCCCTTTAGAGACCATCCATGCCCTGTTCACGCTCGCCCGCTCACGCGGGGCAAACACCGTCCTCAACACCGCCCCTGCCATGCCCTGCTCCCGTGAACTGCTGGAACAGGTGGATTACTGGGTGCTGAACGAGGTCGAGCTTGCGTTATATGGGGGCGAGACCGTCCCCCCACACGATCACGACGCGCTCACCGCGTTGGCGTTGCGAACGCGCGTGCAACATGCGCAAACAATGGTGGTGACGTTGGGGGCGGAGGGGGTCTTGTGTGTGCCTGCCGAAAGCGAGCAAGCGGTGTTCATCCCCGCACATCGGGTTCAAGCGGTGGACACCACCGGGGCAGGGGATTGTTTTGTGGGGGCATTCGTCACCGCGCTAAGGCAGGCGTTCCCGCTAGAATCCGCCTTACGCTTTGCCAACGCCGCCGCCGCATTGAGCGTGCAAACCGAAGGGGCATCCCTTTCTATGCCCACTCGTCAGGCTATTGAAGCCTTCTTGCACGGTTAACGCACAGTTGAGTAACAGGTTGCCTTGTACTGCATCCATTTCTAATTTCGTGGAGGTCGCGCCGTGAGCCACTGGGAAAACAAATATGTGATTGGTCTCACGGGCAATATCGCAACTGGTAAAAGCACCGTGCGCAAGATGTTACAACAGCTAGGTGCCTATACGATTGACGCAGATGGCTTAAGCCATGTTGCCATGCAACCGGGCGCACCGTCGTACCAACCCATTGTCGATCGCTTTGGTGCGGACATCTTAAAAGAGAATCGAGAGATTGATCGTGCTAAATTGGGGGCCATTGTCTTTTCAAACCCACAGGCACTCCAGCAGTTAGAAGCGATCACTCACCCTGTCATCCGCAAAGCCATGCACGCCCTCGTGGAACAAGCTGAAGAGCGCGTCATTGTCATCGAAGCCATCAAGCTAGTTGAGGGTGAACTGGCACATGCAGTGGATGCCATTTGGGTCGTCAATGCCACGCCAGAAACGCAATTGGCACGACTCATCCAAACCCGCAACATGGCAGAATCGGTAGCTCGCCAACGCATAGCGGCACAAAACCCCCAGCGCGAAAAAGTCGCACGCGCTCACGTAGTCATTCAGAATGATGGCAACGTAGACGAAACCTGGCAGCAGGTTCAGCAACATTGGGAAGGGGTGTCGCAAGCGTTAGCGCGGTTGGGACAAGCAAACCCTGCGGACGGCAATCCCGCGTCCCAACCTGCCGAGAGCACGGGGGCGCACGGCAATTCTGAAAACCATCAACCAACCCAATAGCAAGAGCATATCCTAGCCAATATGAACGCTTTGATTGTGAGAGTCTTAAAACATGCCTAAAATCAACATTAGCGTAGCACAAATGCCCATTGTCGTGGGCGACCTTGCTCAAAACACAACCACCGTGCACACCATGCTCCGTGAGGCAGTGCAACGCCGAAGCCATCTTGTGCTGCTCCCAGAATTATGGCGCACGGGCTATGACTGGGAAAACTATCAGCATACCGCTGAACAGTTGAACAGTGGCATCTTCACGGAGATGTCGCAACTGGCACAGCAACATCAGGTCAGCATCATCGGTTCTTATTTTGAAAAACACGGTCACGGTACCGCCAATAGCGCGGTCTATTTTGCCAACGACGGGCGCGTGATGGGCGTTTATCGCAAGATGCACCTCATCCCTGCCATGCAGGAAGACCGTTATCTACAACCCGGCAACACCCCCCTCACGCTGGATTTACCCTGGGGACCAACTTCAGTAGCCATTTGCTATGACATTCGCTTTCCAGAGTTGTTCCGTCGCTATGTCAACAGCGGTGCGGTCATGGTGTTGGTGGTGGCGCAGTGGCCCCTCGAACGCATCGAACACTGGCGATTGTTACTTCAAGCACGCGCTATTGAGAATCAAGTGTATGTTATCGCGGTCAATGGGGCAGGGCAATCGGGTCAGGTCATGTTAGGCGGGCACAGCATGATCGTTGACCCGTGGGGGCAGATCATCATCGAAGCCGGAACCGAGCCAAACTTGGTGACAGCGGAAATTGAACTCAACCGCGTTAGTGACATTCGCACACAATTCCCAGTGCTAAAGCATCGCAGAACGGATGTCTTTCCTAATCAGTTGTAAGTTTTACCTAAAAAATAATCTTGCAAGCCTTCTATTTTTGGAAGGCTTGTTTAGATATCACAACAGAATCGCCTAAATTTTGTCTACTTTCACACGCAAAAAAAGTGAACAAAACCCCCAAAATAAGCCATGGTAAATGATTTATAACTTGTATACAAAAGAGGAGTGGTGACAGATGTCCCAGTATGTCATTCCATCAGAAGCTAAACAATCCCCTGCCGCGTTGTTGGCATGGTGTGTAGAAAACGGCATCCAAGAAATTGATGCGCGTTTCATTGATATTCGCGGCATGGTTGAACACTTCAGTATGCCCCTTGCTATGGTTGATGAGGGCATGTTTGAAGACGGGTTAGGGTTCGATGGTTCGTCAGTGCGTGGTTTCCAAAGCATTGATGTATCCGACATGATCTTGATTCCTGACGTTTCCAGCGCGTATGTTGATCCCTTCTTTGAAGCCCCCACTGTGGCGTTCTTCTGCTTCGTCTATGATCCCATCACTCGCCAACCCTACAGTCGTGACCCCCGCTCCATTCCATATCGCGCGGCAGCATACTTGAAGTCCACCGGCATTGCCGACACTTCCTACTTCGGTCCCGAAGCGGAGTTCTTCATCTTCACCGATGTTCGCTACAAGACCACCCCAAATTCTAGCTACTATGAAGTAGACTCCCACGAAGCACCTTGGAACACCGACAAGGCAGGTAAGACCGGCTTCATGAATCGTATGAAGGAAGGTTACTATCCACTTCCTCCTAACGATCAAACCCAAGACCTCCGCGCTCAAATGGTACGCACCTTGATGGGTATCGGAATGAAGGTTGAAGTTCATCACCATGAAGTGGCAGCAGCTGGACAAGCGGAAATCGACTTGCGCTTCTCCGAGATCACCCAAATGGCAGACATGATGACCAACTACAAGTACATCGTGAAGAACGTTGCGCATCAAGCGGGCATGTTCGCCACGTTCATGCCCAAGCCCATTTTCCAAGACAACGGTTCTGGGATGCACTGCCACCAATCGCTGTGGAAAGACGGGCAACCGTTGTTCGCTGGCGATGGATACGCTGGCTTAAGCCAAATGGCGTTGCACTACATCGGCGGTATCTTGAAGCACGCTCCTTCCATTTTGGCATTTGCTGCTCCCACCACCAACTCCTACCGTCGCTTGGTGCCCGGCTACGAAGCACCCGTCAACTTGGTTTACTCCAACCGTAACCGTTCAGCTGCCATCCGTATCCCCATGTATAGCCAAAGCCCGAAGGCAAAGCGCATTGAGTTCCGCGCTCCCGATCCCCTTGCTAACCCCTACCTCGCCTTCCCCGCTATGTTGATGGCAGGTTTGGACGGCATCAAGAACCAAATTGATCCCGGCGATCCCATTGATGTAGACTTGTTTGAATCCCACATCAAGACCCCAACCGTACCCGGCAGTTTGCACGGTTCATTGGATGCGCTCGAAAGCGATCACGCTTACCTGCTTGAAGGGGGTGTCTTCACGCCCGACATGCTGGAGATCTACATCAAGCTCAAGCGCGAAGAAGCCGACTCTGTAGGAATGCGTCCGCATCCTTACGAATTTAACTTGTACATCGACCTATAACCCACGTCGCTTGTCTCGTTTTGTCCTCACAACGCCCGTTCTTGGTAGCGGGCGTTGTGCATTTCTCAAGCTACTCATCCCTCTCTCATCAACTCGCAATAGTGCCTAAGTCATTCTTGCGCGACAATCACAGCTAGAATTAACGATAAGTTAGATTCCAGTTTAACGGTTGAAAGCAAATATGATTAGCGTTCATAAACTTGAAGTATTCGCCGCGGTGTTTCGCTTAGGGAGTTTTAGCGCAGCTGCCCAACAACTCTATTTGAGTCAACCTGCCGTTAGCCAACACATCCAAGACATCGAAACCCAACTAGGCACGCCCTTGTTCAATCGCGTGGGGGCGCGTGGGGTAGTTCCCACCGAAGCTGGCACCATCCTGTATGACTACACCGTGCGGATGCTACAACTCATGGCAGAGGTGGAAAACCGCCTGACCAACGTCCGCAAACTGAACGAAGGGGAAATGCACATTGGGGCAACTGCTGGGGTGAGCGTTTACCTCTTCCCCCATTGGTTACAAACTTTCCAAGCCCAATACCCTAACTTGCGAATTCAACTGCACACGTCCATCACTCCCAATGTGGTGGAAGCAGTCACTCGCCAAGACTATCCGTATGGCATCATTGAGGGTGAGATTGACACCCAGTCACAAGGCGACTTGCAATCGTGCATGATGCAGAGCATCCCGATGGAATTGGTGGTGGGGCGCAATCATACATGGTGGGACGTTCCTTCCATTGAGTTATCACAATTACACGGGATGCCCTTCATCACACGCCAAACTGGGAGCTTAACCCGTCGTTGGATGGATAACATCTTCCAGCAACACAACTTACAACCTCGCATCATCGCCACCTTTGATAACCCCGAATCCATTAAAAACGCGGTCATGGCAAACATGGGGCTTTCGCTGTTGCCTGCTTACTCCATTCAGCATGAGCTAGAAAATGGTTTTATACGGGTAATCCCCATTGTGGATTCCCCACTAGAGCGCGAGTTGAAACTGGTCTGGAGTTCACAGGTGGTCTTTTCTCCCATTGCGTTTGCGTTCCTCAATCACTTGGTGGCGCACTTTGCCGAGTTGGTGAACTGTCGAGCAAGGCAACAAGGGCATCTCTTTCGCGGAGATCATGGCAAACTGAGCGCATAAGCATGGTTCAAAATGCAAGCCTTGATCCTTGCAGGGCGAGTAAGCGTGTCGCTTGCACGGCAAGCGTTAATTGGGCGGTGGAGACCGCCGCCTGCTCCCCTTCGATCCATGCGCACATGTGCTATACTGGTGGGGTTACGTTAGCCAGTATAGGATCATTCAGCATGACACCTGTTATCAACATACACGACATTGCCCAGCACGTGGGGCAAACGGTCACGCTTCGCGGTTGGGTTTACAACAAGACCGGCAAGGGTAAATTACACTTTGTGCAACTGCGTGACGGTAGCGGAATTGTGCAATGTGTCGCCTTTCAAAAAGACATGAGCGAAGCTGACTTTGAGGCGGTGAAGTCGCTCACGCAGGAATCCTCGTTGACCATCATCGGCACAGTACGCGCGGAAGAACGCGCCCCGGGCATCCCCGGCGGGTATGAAGTGGGCATCAACCAAGTGGTGGTGCATCAAGTTTCGGGTGAATATCCCATCTCCCCTAAAGAGCATGGGGTGGATTTCCTGATGGACAACCGCCACCTATGGTTGCGTAGTCGTCGCCAATGGGCAATCTTGCGCATCCGCGCCACGATCATTCATGCGTTGCGGACGTGGTTGGACGAACACGGTTTCTTGCTGGTGGATACGCCCATCATCACCCCCGCTGCTGGCGAAGAAACCACCGAGCTATTTGAGATTGACTACTTCGGCGAAAAGGCATATCTGGCACAGACTGGGCAACTTTACAACGAAGCCAACATGATGGCGTTTGGCAAGGTTTACTGTTTTGGTCCCGTGTTCCGTGCGGAAAAATCCAAGACGCGCCGTCACCTGATTGAGTTTTGGATGTTAGAACCCGAAGCGGCTTTCATGACCCTAGAAGAACTAATGGACATGGAGGAGCAACTCATCACCTATGTGGTGCAACAGGTGCTGGCAAAACATCAACCGGAGCTAGAAGTGCTGGAGCGCGACTTGAGCAAGTTACACGCCATCCAAGCCCCGTTCGTGCGCGTGTCGTATGATGAGGCAGTTCGCATCGTGCAGGAGCATGAGGCAACGCTCCCCGAAGGCGAGGAAAAAGAGCAACTCAAGGTGACGTGGGGGGATGACTTCGGTAGCCCACACGAGACCTACCTTGCCGAGAAGTTTGAGCGTCCCGTTTTCGTCTATCACTATCCTTCCGCCATCAAAGCCTTCTATATGCAACCAGTTGAGGGACGCGCTGAAGTCTGCCGTAGCGTAGACTTGCTTGCCCCCGAAGGCTATGGGGAGGTGATTGGAGGGAGCGAGCGCATCTTTGACCTTGACCTCATCAACGCGCGCATTCAAGAAATCGGCATCGCGCCCGAAGCCTACGAATGGTATTTGCAACTCCGTCAGTATGGCTCTGTTCCGCATGCCGGCTTTGGGTTGGGGCTAGAGCGCACGGTGGCTTGGATTTGTGGATTGAAGCACATCCGCGAAACCATTCCGTATGCGCGAATGCTCAACCGTAAGTACCCCTAGTGAACCGATTGGGGCGGGCGGTGAACCGTCGTCATGGTATCAGGCAGGTGCTAGCATGGTGGGTGTTGGTGGGCGGGTTAGCAGGGTGTATGCTGGCATCCACCCCAACCACCCCCACGGTTGCCCTGCCCACGCTTGCCCCCACGCCCCTGCCCGAATCATACCAATTGAGCGGGGCGGAGGATGTGGCGCGTCGCTTTTTGGATGCGTGGGACGCTTTCGACTATGCCACCATGCACAGTTTGATCTCGTTCACCGCCCGCGACACCACGCCTCTAGCGGACTTCATCGCCTTGTATGAGGATGTGCAAGCGGAACTCACCCTAGAAGGACTCACCTTCACCCCCGTGACCTTGATGCGGGAACAACCTAGCGTGGTGGCAATGGTCTACCATGCCACGTTTGATACTGTTATTTTAGACAACATCGAAGACACCGACCGCACGATGCGTCTGGTGGTTGATCCCATTGATTTGAACTGGCGCGTGGCGTGGTCAGTCGCCGACATCTTCCAAGAATTGGGGGCGGGCAAAGCGTTGCAACTTGACTACACGGTTCCACGCCGCGCTAACATCTATGACCGCAACGGCGAATTGTTGGCGGACATGAACGGGCGCATGGTGGTGCTGAACTTGGTCAAGGGGCGCATCCCCCTCTATGCCGACTGTCTTGCCACGCTCGCCCTCGCCCTTGACCAACCCACCGAGCGAGTGCTTGCCACCCTCGACCGCTTCGGTGCGGACTGGTTGGCAGAAGTGGGCTTACTGGAACCCCCTGCCTATCTACAATATGAAACAGCTTTGGTGACGTATTGCGGGGCAACCTTCGACAGTCGCGCTGTGCGTCAATACACCAACGGTGCGCTCATGCCGAACATACTGGGCACCGTGGGCTATCCCTCTCAAGCCGAATTGGACGGCTTGCGTCGCTTGGGTTTTCCTGCCGATGCCATCATTGGGCGAACGGGCATCGAAGCGAGTTGGGATTCCACCTTGCGTGGGGTGCCCGGCGGGCGGTTGAGCATTGTGCAAGGGGAAAACATTGTGCGCGTGGTGGCAGAACATCCCCCCATCCCCTCGCATAGCGTCTGGCTCACCATTGATACAGGCTTACAAGCGGAAGCACAACGCCTCATCACGGAGGTCTACGCCGCCAACGCCAACACATGGGCACCCCAAAGCAAAGGAGCGGCGGCGGTGGTCATGGAGGTGAAAACGGGGGCGATCTTGGCAATGGTAAGCCACCCCACTTACGACGCCACCGCTTTCTTACCCTTCCCCCCGATGGGCAGACGCGCCGCCAACGCCCTTGTCGAGGCGACCCAACGTGACCCACGCACCCCCCAACTCAACCGCCCCCTTCAAGGAACCTACACCGCCGGAAGCGTGATGAAGCTCTCCAGTTCATTGGCAGTGGTGGACAGCGGGGTCTTTTCAGCTGACCAACCCTACGTGTGCGTAGGGTCGTGGTATCGGGAGGATGACTTCGTTCGCGTAGACTGGAAGCCTGATGGTCACGGCTTGGTGAATGTGCAAACGGCACTTGCCCAAAGTTGTAACCCGTTCTTCTATGAGGTAGGCTATCAGATGGACTTGCGCGACCCGTTCTTGCTCCCCAACTACTTCAAGCGTTTGGGCTTGGGGCGGTTGAGTGGCATCACGGACTTGCCGGAGGAAGCTGGGCTAATCGCTGATGCCACCTATGTGCGTAACAACTACGGGCAAAACTGGAGTTTTTCGCGCTCGGTCAACATGGCAATTGGGCAGGACATTGCCATCACCCCGTTTCAGATTGGGCGCGTGACAGCATTGATCGCCAATGGAGGCGAGGTGTACCAACCGCAATTGGTGTTAAAAACCAGTTTGATCGGTGAAGCCCCTACTTACGAGATGACCCCGATCCTGCTGGAGCACTTGGACATTGCTAATGAGGCGTTTGAGGTGGTACGACGAGGCATGTGTGACTCTACCACCCAACGTTACGGTACAGCAGAAGCCCAGTATCGCCACCATCGCCTGCAAAGCATTGGGGTGTGTGGCAAAACGGGCACTGCCCAAGCCCCCGGTGAAGATGCCTTACCGCATGCCTGGTTCACGGCGTATGCGCCAGCGGTTGATCCTGAAGTGGCGGTGGTGGTCATGGTGGAGAATGCGGGGGAGGGGTCGGCAGTTGCCGCCCCCATCACACGCGACATTTTAGACTATTGGTATTTTGGGCGGTTTGAGTAGTGGCTACGCAGGGGTGGTTTCAATGATATTGGGACCGGAGATGATGCGGTGCACCGGGCACTTGTCCGCGATTTGTAGCAGGCGCGCGCGTTGCTCCTCATCTAAGTTGCCATGTAGGGTGATCTTGGCACGCATGACGTGGACATGTTTTTCTTCCCCATGATAGTCGGGGACATCGTGCGCGTCGAGCTTTTCATACTCCAGGTCAATTTCCACCTTGTGCAAGTCCCAACCCTTGCGGTCAGCGTACATGTGCAAGGTCATCACCTTACAACTGCCCAACGCGCTCAACAAGAGTTCTTCAGGGTTGGGTGCTTGGTCGGTTCCCCCAGCTTCAACCGTGGTATCCGCCAGGATAACATGCTTGGATTGGGTATGGTTGATGGTGCGGTATTGAAAATCGGTTGACACGCTTACTTTTTCCATTGGTGAATGATCCTTTCTGAGGTGTGTTTCTCACATCATGTTGAAACGTCCAAACAATTGCAACTTTACAGACAATACCTTGATGCGCGCGGTTTGTCACCCCATAGTTCGCCTTGTGGGCGTGCTGATGGCATTGATCGGAGGGTTGCAAGCCCTCCCCGCCTATGGGCAGGCGGTCTCCTCCGTTGTACCCAGCGATAAATTGGGCATCACGTTCGTGGCATATCTCAACGACCTTGACCAAAACGCCCCCACACGCTACCGACGCGCCTTAGAGTTGGGGGCAGGTTGGACGCGCTACCCCATCTATTGGAACGTCGTCGAACGCACGTCCGGTCAATATGACTGGTCGGGCTATGATCGCCTGCTCACCGCTGACCACCGCGCCGGTTTACAAACAAATGCGATTTTGTTGGCAACGCCCTCGTTTTATCAAGCAGGGGGGAGCGTGGTCGGGCTATATGAACCCATTTTCAGCAACGGGAGCGACACGCCCACCCCCAACAGCGGACTCAATCCCAACAACGTCTGGGCGCAGTGGGTCTTTGCCACCGTCAACCGCTACAAGCCCAATGGCATGCTGGCGCAAACTGTGCCAGGCGTGGGAGTTCGGGTGTGGGAGGTGTGGAACGAGCCAGACCTCGACTTGTTTTGGTCGGGCACACAGGCGGATTATGCCCGTTTGCTCAAGGTGGCGTATCTGGTTATCAAACAGGTTGATCCTTCGGCAACTGTGATGTTTGGGGGACTGGCGTATGGCAACCCCGACACCGAAGATTGGTTAGATGCGGTGCTACAGATTTACGCCACTGACCCCGCCGCCCCGCTCAATCAGTGGTACATGGATGCCATTGGGATTCATAGCTATATCGAAGCGCGACGCACCGCCCTCATCATTGCTCGCATGCGCCAGACGCTGGAACGGTACGCGCTCAGCAAACCGATCTGGCTCAATGAGACTGGCATTTCGGTTTGGGATGATTACCCTGGTCCCACCTTTGCCGCCGATAACCCCCTTGAGCGACGTTGGCGCGGGACGCAACAGCAACAAGCAAACTTCGTGTTGCAAAGTTCTGCGTATGCGTTCGCAGCAGGGGCAGAAAAAGTGTTCTTCCATCAACTGTATGATGATTGTGGCAACGATAGCCGTTATGATGCCTTCGGGTTGTATCGCAACCCGCGTGGCGCAGATTGCTTTGGCGACCATCCCCAAGCTGACACTCCTCGCCCATCCGCTGGGGCATTCCGTTTATTGGCGCGGTTCTTTGGGAATGGCAACTTCACCGATGGGCAGATCATCCGCCGTCCCGACGGAAGCGTGTTCATTCAGTTCACGCGCCCCAACAGTAGCGAGCGCATCACCGTATTGTGGAATGAACTGGCAAGCGACAACACCATCACATGGTCAGCAGAAAGCCTCAACGCCACCCTGTACAGCTACACAGGGGAGCAATTCACCCTCACCCCCACCGAAGGCGCATACCGCGTCACCTTGCCCCCTGCTGTGCTGAACGATGATCCCGTGCGTGCGCCCGGTCAAACAACCCTCATCGGTGGGACAACGTTCATCATGGTGGAAAACGTGATCGCCACCCAACAACTGGTGGATGTGGGCACAGGGAGTGCGCTCGCCACAGGGGTGACGCCGCGTGCCCCGTTGCCCGCTCAAATTGGCTCCATCCTAGAACCCAACCTCAGCACCGCCAGCTTTCAACCGGTTCAAGACATTGCCCCGCCCATCGTCGGCATGGAGGCGTTGCCCCCCACCAGTCCGACTATCTTCCGTGTAGCGTGGAGTGGGGCGGACAATGGGGGGATTGCGCGTTACTTGGTGTGGGTGCAACTCAACGGAGGGGAATGGACACCCTGGCTAGAGACCGCCCAGACCTCCGCCGAATACAGCGGGACAGTGGGAAACACGGTGGCGTTTGCGGTGTGGGCGGTGGACAACGCTGGGAACTGGTCGCTCAATACCACGCTCCAACCCCAAGCGTTCACCCAGCTCACCCAGCAACCCTAGTAAGTTAAGCGCGAGGTGTGCCCAAGTGCGTCTGCTCCCACCTGCCAATAGCGTGTCATGTCCACCGGTTCCAGCGTCCACTCCACCTGATGGTGTGCCCCGCCCTGTGTGACAGTATGCGCCTCTCCGACGATCCAATAATCTCCCTCTAGTTGCGTGTGCGCTTCGATGAGGGTGATACGGTCAAACAGGGTGAGGGCACGCGCCAACACCGCATCGCTATGGGTGAGCGTGTGCGCGCTGAGTCGTATGCCATTGCGTTGTTGTAGCTCATAACGGGCGCGTTGTTGAGCGGTTTCAAGATTGCCCAGCAAACGCAGGGCGATCACGGCTTCGCGTTGCCCATAGCGCACCTGCCCGACCCGATCCACCGCTTCCAACACAATCGGATCATGCGTGCGCATGGGTGTTCCGCGTAGCACCATCCCCGCTTGCACCCACAGCACGCGCGTGGTGGTGTTGGTGAAGGTCAGTTGAACCGATGATGCTTGCAACGCGCCTAGCTCTAAACGCACCCATGCCGTCCAGTCCGCCCCCCCATCGTCGGAAGTGCGCACGGTATAATCCACTTGTGCCTGTGGGGTATCGAGGCTTAAGGCGGAAAGCGTGAACCCGTTAACCTCGTCATGGAAGGTGGCGGTCAGAATGGTGCTCGCTTGGGGCATCAAACGGACGGGAAAGCCCAATTGCCAGAGCGTGCTATGTGCTTCGCCCAGGGTGCGCTGTTGCACCACCAAGCGCACGCTGGTCACGTGGTCATGGGCATACTGCACCGTCAGCGCGTCCATCTGGTTGTCTAGCACGGCGTTTACAGTGGGGTGCTTATATACGTGATGGCGGTTGTGTAGCACCACGTCCCCCTCACGATTGACGAACACGCGCCCACGCTCCCCCTCTGCGACATCGTGCAAAATCTCACGCGCGGTGGGGCGGTCTTCCCAACTGGCAACCTCCCAAACCGAAATCCCCCTTTCCAGCGTGGCAGGCGTTAACGAAGCGCGTTCGATGAGTACCGTATTTTGCCCTAGCGCGTTTGCCCCGTTGAGGTTCAACCACCACGCAGGGAACAACCGCTGGGGGCGCAACCAAACCTGTCGCAACAAGTGGCGCACCACGTCCTCCGCGCGACAATTCGTCAGCGGAGGTAGCTCCACCACCAAACGCGCCAGCGCATCTAACGGACAAACCGCCATCAAACACGCGGTGCGCTCGCCCAGTTCCCCCGCCAGCGGTTGAATGTCCACCAGTTCCCCCACGTACAAGATTTGCGCAGCATATTGAATGCGGAGGTGATGCCCCAGTTGCACGCTGGGCGCGTCACCGCTATATTGCTGAGCGTGATTGGACACCACCACCCGCGCGGTGGCAACCTGAGCGACGTGCTCATACGGTTGCGCCATCCCTAACCGCCATGTGAGTGAGCGCACCTCTGCGGTTAGCTCCACGTTAAACGTGCCATCATCGTCTCGGTCATAGTGAACTTGATAACTCATCCGCCCACCCTCACGCGCCACTCATGCTGAAACGCACAACCGACATAGCGAATGCCCCCATAATCATAGGTATTCGGTTGGATGCTGAATTGAAGCGGATGGGCAAGTGCCCCGCTCAAGGTGAGGTCTGCGCTCATGGCGGTGAGGTAAGCGTCAATGTGCTCAATCAGGGTGGGTAGGTGCGAGCGCACGCCGGCACCGCTCATCAGGGGGGCAATCAGCAACAAGTGCGTCAAGCGAAAGCGCACCAGATGCGCCCCCCCTGTGAAGGCGACGGTTTCCAGCGCGTTGGCGGCGTCGCTGTGATGGTAGCCAAAGGGCACAACCAACAGGCACGGCAAGTCCGAACGGGTGAGGACGTTCGGTAACGCATCCTCACGGTAGTGAGTGAGGTTGGGGTAATCCAGCGTGGCAAGCGCGTTCAAAGCGGACTGAAGTGGGTCAAGAATCATCACAACCCCCTGGTGGTTAAACGCGCACACGGCGCAAGCGCGTGCACAGATCGAACACACTTTGTGTAAACGGGGCAGGATGTTGGCGATCCGCCGCACGATAGAACCATTCCGCCAATTGCAACACGCTCATCACCACTTCATGCGAGGGTTGAAAGCATTGCACGTTGGCAAGCGCGGGGTGGGTTTCGGGGGTGGTGTGGTTAACCCCGCGTAAAACCGTGTAGGTGTTCTGACTGACCACCACCACGCGCATCAGTTCATTGCCGACCCGCAACAACGCGCCCACCTCATCGGCGTGGATGACAAGCGTGGGGAGCGCGTTCGCAAGCACGGTGAAGGTGGTATTTTGGGCGTTCAATCCCCCGTTACCAAGCGTCCCGATGGGTTGCCAAAGCGGGTTGAAGTGGTCATGCCAACCCCACAACCCGCGCACTTGCACCGTCCCAAACCAAGCGCGATCAACAGGGAGGCGCAAAACCAACGGGAGCGCGGGGCTTGGGTATCGCTCGACATCGTTAACAGCGATCTCGCCCAGTTCGTCGGTGACGCTCCAAAGCTCTAGCAAGTCCTCACGCACGAGCAACTCATGGCGGTAGCGCGGGTCCGGGTGGTGGGGGAGCGTTGCCACGAATGGCTCAAAATGGCGGTGCGTCTCTTGGGTGAAGTGTTGTGCCGCCGCCCCCAAGGCGAGTAACAGGCGGTCGGTTTCGGTGGGAGTGAGCTGGGTGATCCCTAAGTGGGCTTGCAGTTGTTTGATGGTGGCGATGGTATACATGACAACCTCTCGGTAACGTTGTGTGATGTCACCACCGTAGCTGAATCCATCCCACATCTGCAGGACATTC
>CAIRDJ010000189.1 GCA_903877335.1 uncultured Chloroflexota bacterium
ATGGCGTTCGAGCGGTCAAGTTGCATGGCATCCTGTTGAACAGCATAGCCATGTATAGTTTGTGTCAACAAAGGCATGCCTTTTACGATGTGAACAATCCCCTCGAAACTTTGATCGAACCCGAGTTTTGACCCTAACGGGTTTGCCTCAGCGAAATCCCACACCATCGGAATTGCTTGGCGACCAAAGAGTTGCCTAATGTGCTCGTTTGTAACATTCCAACTGCACAAGGCATTGTGGAAGTCTGTCCACTTAGACACAGCTAATCCAAGATAGACGCTGATGGCTTCGGAATAGGCGCGCGCCCCGCGCCCCCCCTCGCGCAAGGGGCGGTCGTCGCCCCCCATGCCTGCCTCTCGTGCGTCTTGATACGCCTGTTGGCGCGCCTCTGCCACCAGATCGCTGAAGGTGGTCAGCGCGACCAGTTGGCGCGGGGTGAAGAGGTGCTTAAAATCTGTTAGTCCGTAGAGAGGCGTGAACATGGAACGCTTATCAGGGGCAATTTCCCCATTGGGATACCATTCGGGGATAGCTCTTAAGGCTACATTTACATGATCCGAAGAAGGTGCATGATAATTTCTACCCCTGTTTCCCTCAGTGACAACCGCCATAAGGATTGCCCCCATCCGCCCAGCTACACCTTCGGCTTTGATATAGTCCTTTGTAATTACTTCTCCTGATACGACACATCTTCCCCCTTTGCGCGATAGCATCGTGCCGTTGGCGTACTCCTTGGGGGGCGTGCCGGGCACGATCTCGAAGGTCAGGGGTTGCCCCTCGCCCCAGACGGGCTTCGCCCAACACTCGTGCCCCTTCTTCTGGCTCAAAGCGAACGAACGGACTAAGGGGACGTGGAAGGGCACGGCAGGGTTGGGGCTTTTGACGGTGCGCGCCCAAAGCCAGGCGATGACGGTTTCGCCCCCCCCATCCCCCTGCCCCTTGCCCCCACGCTGCGCGGAGGGAAGGGGAGAAAACCTC
This sequence comes from uncultured Chloroflexota bacterium, assembly GCA_903877335.1. Taxonomy (GTDB): domain Bacteria; phylum Chloroflexota; class Anaerolineae; order Aggregatilineales; family Phototrophicaceae; genus CAIRDJ01. Next base: position 979 of record CAIRDJ010000189.1, read on the forward strand.
CCACCATCACGCTGGACGGGGGCGGGGGAATACTTGGGATACAAATGCCCGATGCGCTCTTCAGCACGCTGGCGCATCCATTCGCCATAGCGACGCACATCCTCCGCCAGTCCGCTCGCGCCTGCCCAAGTGGCATCGGTGGAGGGGGTGGCGCGCTTCTTCTTGGAGGGGGTGACTTCGTCGACGCGGTTGGCGGACGGGTGGACGGGGGGCAGGTTGGCAAAGCGCGGGGGGATTTCGATTTGCGCCTTGTTAATCATGACGGCGACGGGGTTCAAGTCGCTGGCGTGCGCCTCTAGCCCCAGTCGTTGCGCCTCGAGCGGGATGCTCCCCCCGCCGGCGAACGGGTCGAGCAGAGCGGGGGGGGCATATTCGGTGGACAGTTGGATGAGGTCGCGCGCGGTGTTGAGGACGGTTTCGTCGTTGGTGGATTCCCATTGCACCAATTGCTCGATGAAGTCGAACAGGCGCATGCGCGGGCTATCCCCGTTGGCGTTGACGTTGGTCTTGGTGGGCGTGACGAGCGCGCGACAGGCTTCGACGTAGGGGGCGGGGGCGTGTGGGGCTTCGGGATCGTCCACGAGCGAGGCGAAGATGACCGCGCGGGCAGCTGCCAGCGGACGGCGCGCCCACCACAAATGCAAAGAGCGTGGGTGCCCTTTGCGGAATGGATTGGCTTTTTCGTCGGCGGACGCTTCGCTAATGGCAGCGAGGGGCAAGCCCACTTCAATCAGTTTGGTGCGGGTTGGCATGGGGTGAATACTTTCATTAACGTGACTTATGGGAGGAGCATAACACACTTGGGGTTGGTTTGCAACTAAGTGCGCCCCCCACCCCCTGCCCCTCCCCCACTGCGTGGGAGATGGGGGAAAACATGCGCGCGGGGGGCAAATAGGGTATACTAAGCGCGGTGATGGAAAGTGAGTGAGGTGTGGTCATGAAGCTGGAAGCGTTGCAACCGAATATGATTGTGAATGGGCTAATGCCTGCCCAGGCGGTCACGCTGATTAGTGTGCAATGGAGCGGGCAAGAGGCGGTGACGGTGGTCTTTCGGCACGCGCAAGGCTTGGGTGAAATGATCCTCTTCCGCGAGGACGAAGCGCGGTTAACGCTGTTTGTGCCAGAAGCGCGGTGGGCGTTTGATGTGGACGGCGAGGCGTATAGCTTGGCTTCTGAGGCGTATCGCATTCAACTGGCACACTTGTTTGACCCGATGTTGGCGGTGCACACGGCGCAGATTGAACCGCTCCCCCATCAAATTTTGGCGGTCTATGATGACATGCTCCCGCGACAACCCCTGCGGTTTTTGCTGGCGGACGACCCCGGCGCAGGGAAAACGGTGATGGCGGGCTTGCTCATCCGTGAGTTGATGCTTCGCGGGGATGTGAAGCGGTGCTTGGTGTGCGCGCCCGGTAGCCTGACCGAGCAGTGGCAGGATGAGCTTCATCGGAAGTTTCAGCTTGAGTTTGACATTTTGACCAAAGACATGGTGGAGGCGACGCGGACGGGGAATCCCTTCAATGCGCGCGACCTGCTCATTGTGCGCTTGGATATGGTGAGTCGCAATGAGGAGCTGGTGGGCAAGCTCACGCAGACCGAGTGGGACCTTATCATCTGTGACGAGGCGCACAAGATGTCTGCGTCGTATGTGGGGTTGGAAGTCAAGGAGACGAAACGCTACAAGCTGGCGAAGGTGTTTGGCGACATCACACGGCATTTGCTGCTCATGACGGCAACCCCTCACAGCGGGATTGAGGAGAACTTTCAACTGTTCTTGAAGTTGTTGGACAGCGACCGCTTTGAGGGCAAGTTTCGAGATGGGGTGCATCGGGTGGAAACCCGCGATTTGATGCGTCGCATGGTGAAAGAGAAGCTGTCGCGCTTTGACGGCACCCCCCTCTTCCCCGAACGGCGCGCCTACACGGTGAATTACACGCTTTCGGCAGAAGAGACGCTGCTGTATGACAACGTGACCGAGTATGTGCGCACGGAGTTCAACCGCGCCGAACAGTTGGAGCGAGAGGCGCGCAAGGGCACGGTGGGCTTTGCCATGACCATTTTGCAGCGGCGGTTGGCTTCGTCTTCGCACGCGATCTATCAGTCGTTAAAGCGGCGGCATGAACGACTGGCGCAACGCCTGAAGGAGATGCAAAAGACGCAACAGGGGTGGGTGACGGACTTTGACGAGGACGCGGAAGACTATTGGGAGGCGTCGGACGATTTGCCCGCCGACGAAAAGGAACAGCGCGAAGACAAGGTGGTGGACGGGGCAACCGCCGCCCGCACGATTGAGGAATTGGCGGAGGAGATCAAGCGTTTGCACGAGTTGGAGACGCAGGCGTTGCGGGTGAAGCGCAACGGCACAGACCGCAAATGGAACGAGTTGCGCCAGCTTTTGACGGATACGCCGGAGTTGAAGCTGTTTGAGCATGCCACGCGCAAGCTGGTGATCTTCACCGAGTTTCGAGATACGTTGGAGTATTTGTACGAACGGTTGAACGCTTATTTGGGGCAGGCAGACCAGATCGTGGTCATTCACGGGGCGAAGAACCGTGAGGCGCGGCGACAGGCGGAAGAGGACTTTCGCAATGACCCAGAGAAGCGCATTCTGCTGGCGACGGACGCGGCGGGCGAAGGGATCAACTTGCAACGGGCGCATTTGATGGTCAACTATGATTTGCCTTGGAACCCCAACCGCCTTGAACAACGCTTTGGGCGCATTCATCGGATTGGGCAAAAAGAGGTGTGCCACCTGTGGAACTTGGTGGCGGGGGAAACGCGCGAGGGCGCGGTGTATCAACGCTTGTTGAGCAAGTTGCAAACCGAGCGGAATGCGCTGGATGGGCAGGTGTTTGATGTGCTGGGCAGTTTGTTTGTGAATACGTCCTTGCGCGAGCTGTTGGTGGAAGCGGTGCGCTATGGCGACCAGCAAGGCGTGCGCGATAAACTTTTCACCAAGGTGGACAACTTGACCGACCGTGAGCGCGTGCGCGAGCACCTCGAGAGGCA
>CAIRDJ010000190.1 GCA_903877335.1 uncultured Chloroflexota bacterium
CGTTGGCAAGCAATTGGGTGATTGATAGCACGTATACCGAATATGTCTTCACCTTGAGGGGAGATGTGCTGTGGCAAGATGGCACACCCTTCACCGCACGCGACGTTGCTTTTACGATTGGAATCCTCCAACAACCCAGTTTTACAGGGGAACAAGCGCTGCATGATTTCTGGAAAACTATAGAAGTCCAAGTATTGGATGATACCCACCTACGCTTCAGGTTGGTACAACCTATCGGCAATTTCTTGGATCACCTGCTATTGGGGATTCTGCCCCAGCACGTGTTTGGCGAGATGGATGCCAGCGCAATGGCAACGCATCCCTTCAACCTTTCTCCAATTGGCACGGGGCGTTATCAATTTGCTGGCATCAAGGGCAACGATACCATTCAACAGATTGAGTTGGTTGCTGCCCCCACGTACCGAAACCGCCCCAATCAAGATGCCCCGTTTGAGCTAGAACGCCTGACATTTCACCTCTTCCCCACTGCGGATCTGGCAAAGCAGGCGTTATTAGATGGGAAGGTGGATGGACTAGGATTGGTAGAAAGCGAGCGCATCTCGCTTGTTCCTCATACACAGTTCAATCTCAATAGCACCACCTTGCCTCATATCGGCATGATCGTGTTCAACTGGGAAAGTGGCATAGAAGGGCAACCCAGCGTCTTTAGAGAAGCACAACTTCGGCAAGCCCTACAACGCGCATTAGATAGAACCGCCATTGTTGGGCGCAATCTCTACCAAACTGCCGTGTTAACGGATTGGGCAGTCCCACTAGGTTCATGGATGATGACGCACGATGTCCCCAATTATCCAACCTATAACCCGTCAGAAGCCTTGCGTCTGATCCAAACTATTGAACTGTACCCCACCCCACCCCCAACAGATACAGAAGCAGTCAGTGCCGATGTCACTTCGGAAACGCCACCCACCCCCACCGTAGAACCGCGTCGGGCGTTTCGCTTTGTGGTGATTGATGAAGCAGCTTACGTCAATATGGCAACCGAGATTAGCCAACAGTGGTCAGCGATTGGGTTCAATAGTGAGGTGATCCCCCTAAGTCCCGATGAATATCGCAACCGCCTTTCCACGCGCGATTGGGACATTGCCATTGTCGAATACCAATTTGACCCGACCACCGACCTATATAGCTTCTGGGATGAAGGCTCTTTTCCCAATGGGCAAAACATGGGAGGGGTTGCCAACCGTGACATCAGTGAGGCTTTAGAAGCGGCGCGGAGTAACCCATATAGCGTCAACCGCAAAATTTACTATGGGGAGTTTCAACGTGTATTCGTTGCGGAAGCCATTGCGCTCCCGCTCTATGCGCCACTCTATACCTATGCCACCAGCAAAACAATCGAAGTTTCACAACTGGGCTATCTTGGTAGCTTAAGCGATCGCTTCCGTCACATTCAATCTTGGCGCATTGTGCCTCAAGCTACTCCATGATTGCATCAAGCAACGGATCTAACCGATCCGCTAGTTGCGTGTGCAGATAGGGCTTCACGAGCCAAAATTGCAAAAGTGCCTGATACTCTTTCAATGCCTGTAAATCCGCTTCAGTTTGGGTGCGAACGGCGCGGATCAAAACATTTTTGGGGGTGTGATCTGGCGCAACAAACTCCACAACATCCACTTGATACCCCATGATGCGCAAGATCAAAGCGCGGAACGAATCGGTCAACATATCTCCTATGCGCTCTTGAAACAAGCCATAGCGCACAATAGGCTTGAAGACCACAGGCGTGGGTTGTTGGTCAAGTTGCGCTTGAAGATGGTGGTGGCAACACGGCGCAACAAATACGAACGCACTCCCCCACCTCACTGCACGCACAATGGCATCATCGGTGGCGGTATCACACGCATGCAGTGCTGTAACCACATGGGGAGCGGTTTCCTGTTGGTAGGTATCAATGCGCCCACTCACAAAGGTCAAGTGGGAATACCCCAAATCACGCGCGGTTCGGTTGACCTTTTGCATCAACTCCGCCTTTAGGTCTACCCCAACCATCTCAACAGGTAGTTGGCGAATGAGTTGGAAATAGTAGTACATGCCAAAGGTCAATTGAGCACTGCCACACCCAAAATCGACCACCCGTAGACACTCCCCCTCCCAGCGATTCAACCGCTCGGTTTCAGAAAGCAACCGCAAGAACTCACTAATCTGCTGATACTTGCGTTTTTTATCGGCGCGGATATGCCCATCCTGGGTCATGATCCCGCTTCCAATCAAAAAGGGGCGGGCGCGGTCATCATCTAAGAGCGAGGTCTTTTGGCGGTCATGTTGTAACTGAGGTTGGACAGGCGCATCCAAAGCCTTACGCGAAACCACAACGTGCTGTGAGTTGGACAAGTTCACCGTGATTTCTTCGGTGAGAGCGAGCAAGTGTAAATGACGAAACGGGAGCGCAAAGAGCGCGTGAAGTTGTGCTGTCTGCTCTGCATCTCGATAGTTCTTGACGATATTCTTCTTGTCATCAAACCATGAAAATTGTAAATAGTATCCGCCCTTTAACTCAACGGGACGCACAATCGCTTTCTTCCATGTGGAGGTGTCTCCCTTGCGTTTACCGCTAAAAGTCGCGCTGACAAATTGAGCGGGGTCAGAGATCATCTCGATTAGTTGTTGCGTGGTCATTTGCGATGCCATCTTGCGGTAACTCCTGCAATGTTATTCAGGTTGCGGATGTTCGTGGTGAGGCGGTCAACTTCACGTGCGCTGCCCCCCTTGATTGAACCTTCCACAACATTGAGGCACACACCATCGCCACCCTACGGAGAAGGATGTTGGCGGAAAACACCCTCCCGCCAACATAGTTTAGACCAGTTTAACGAACTTTCGCTTGCCAACCTGCAAGATGATCGGGAGCATGTCGCGTGTGATGACAGCACCTTGATCTTCTAGCGGTACTTGGTTGAGTTGTACCCCACCCTGCTTGATGAGGCTCTTCGCTTCTTTACCACTGCTCACCATGTCTAAGCGACGCAAGATAGCCACGACAGCTTCTTCATCTCCGTCAAGTTGCGCCTCGGGCATATCCTCTGGCAAGCCACCCTTGTCGCCACTGCGGAAAACTTCATCCCAGCGTTTTTGCGCCCCTTGTGCGTCGGCAGGGCTATGGAAGATGGCAACGATCTCGCGGGCAAGGTTCATCTTGACTTCGTTAGGATGCAACGTGCCATCGCTTAAGCCTTGTTCCAAAGCGGTCAATTGGTCTGTCTGCCATCCCAAGATCAACTTGTGATAGATCGGCATGGCTTTATCGGGGATGCTCATGACCTTCCCAAACATATCCCATGGTTCAGAAAGCAAGGGGATATGATTGCCCAAGCTCTTGCTCATCTTGATCTCGCCATCGGTGCCGGGCAGGCTTTCCCCCATGATGATGGCAACTTGGGGCTTCTGTCCTAGTGCTTGTTGAAGTTTGCGCCCTGCCACCAAAATATTGAAAAGTTGATCCTGCCCGCCCACTTGTACATCCGCCTCTTGAGCAACCGCATCATACGCTTGCATGAGCGCATAGAACATTTCATGTAGATGGATGGGCAAGCCTGCCTCTAACCGCTTAGCAAAATTCTCTCGCACAAGGAATTGTTGCACCGTGAAATTGCTGGCAAGACGAATGATGTCAGCGAAATCCAACGGGCTAAGCCATTCGTCGTTACGGCGCACGTGAGTAACGGACGAGTCCAAAATTTTGAAGGCTTGTTCGGCATAGGTTTGAGCGTTGATGTCCACTTGTTCTGGCGTGAGTTGGTCACGCGCTTTGTCCTTGTCAGAGGGATCACCAATCAAACTGGTGAACGTGCCAATCAGGAAGGTGACATCATGACCGAACTCTTGAAATTGGCGCAATTTGCGCATGGTGATGGTGTGCCCTAGATGAAGATCGGTGGTGCGGGGGTCATAACCACAATAAACACGCAAAGGGCGACCCTCTTTTTCCGCTTCGATCAAACGTTCCTTCAAGTCTTTTGCCATTGCTTGCTTGGTCTCAACATCGCCATAGGCAGTGCCAGACATTAACACGTCCACTTGTTCATCAATGGTCGCCACGTTACGCTATCCTTTTGGTTTGTGTGTGCATAAAATACAATTCGAGCCACAGTATAGCATAATCCAGCCCCCTTGTTGAGTCAGGTTGTGGGGGCTATAATCCCAACCATTGAGTATCAATCATTCCAAAGGATTTTCACGGCATGGAACGCATGACCAGCGCAGAGATACGCGAGGCATTTCTGAAGTTTTTTGAAAGCAAAGGCCATCAACGAGTGGATTCTTCCTCGTTAGTGCCCACGAATGACCCCACCTTGCTCTTCACCAACGCCGGCATGGTGCAGTTCAAAGACACCTTCTTAGGTAGTGAGAAACGCCCCTACACCCGTGCCGCCACCTCTCAAAAAGTTATGCGCGTTAGTGGCAAGCACAATGACTTAGAAGAAGTAGGTCCCTCTAAACGCCATCACACGTTTTTTGAAATGTTGGGTAATTTTAGTTTTGGGGATTATTTCAAGTTAGAGGCAATGCAATATGCGTGGGAACTTTTGACCGTCGTGTATCAGTTGCCGAAAGACCGCCTAGCCGTCACCATCTATGAAAAGGATGATGAAAGCTATGACTTGTGGGTGAATAAAGTTGGCGTAGACCCACGTCGCATTGCACGCTTAGGGGCGAAGAACAACTTCTGGCAGATGGCGGAAACGGGACCTTGCGGACCCAACACCGAGATTCACTGGGATAAATACCCCGAACGTGGCGAAGAGACCATCATTCAATCGCTTGAGCAGGACGATGATCGCTTCTTGGAAATTTGGAATTTGGTCTTCATGCAGTTCAACCGCACCCAAGCCGACCCCACGCATAGTGGCGCGTTTGATGAACCCCTCCCCTCGCCGGGTGTGGATACGGGGATGGGGTTGGAGCGCATCACCAATATCTTGCAACAGGGCGAAACCAACTACGACACCGACCTATTCACCCCGATCATTCAAAAGACGCGCGAACTAACCCAACATGATGATGCCACCTTCGCTGAACAATGGGTGGCGTATCGCGTCATTGCTGACCACATCCGAAGCGCAGTCTTCATGATAGCGGATGGGGTCTTGCCGGGACCCAAAGGGCGTGACTCGGTTTGTCGCTTGATCTTGCGCCGTGCCATTCGTTTTGGCACCAAGTTGGGCTTCACTGAACCGTTCCTTGCACAAGTTGCCGATACGGTCATTGAGATAATGGGAACGCATTACACCGAGTTGGTGGACAAAGCGGACAGCATCAAACGCGCAATCACCAAAGAGGAACGCCTTTTCTTTGCGACGGTTGAACGTGGGCTAGAGGCATTAGATGAAATCCTCGCCCAGCTAGAAGCGGAAGATCAACATGTTTTGGATGGCGAAACCGCTTTCTTCCTCAAGGCGACGCTGGGGTTGCCCATCCAAGTGACCAAGGATATTGTCGAAGAGCGTGGTTTTAGCGTGGATATGGAAGCATATCACCGCGCAGAAGAACAACACGCCCTAGATAGTGGCGCGGGGCAAGCGATGGGGGTGATCGCCAATACAGGGGACTATGCCACCATCCTTGAGCAACTCATTGCCAGCGATACTCTCCCTACGGGTGGCGTGCAACAGCTACAGTATGGTGCTCTTCAACTTGAAAGCGTGGTAGTGGCGATTATCCGTGATGGTCAACTGGTCAATCAAGCAATCGTTGGGGATCAAATCGGAATTGTCCTGCGCGAAACGCCGTTCTATGTTGAAGCGGGCGGGCAAGTTTCTGACAAGGGGATGCTCACTCATGCGAACTGGTCAATGGATGTTGAGGGCATGTCCAAGCCGATCAGCGGGTTAATCATCCATGTGGGCGAGGTGGTGCAAGGCACGCCTGCGGTGGGTGCATCCGTTATCGCCCAAGTTGATGAGCAACATCGACGCAACACCACGCGCCACCACACCGCCACCCACCTACTACATGAGGCTTTGCGCCTTCACTTGGGGCGGCATGTAGAGCAACGCGGGTCATTGGTGGCACCTGACCGCCTCCGCTTTGATTTTGTGCATGATAGCAAAGTTACCGATGATGAACTGCACCGCATTGAACACGAAGTGAATCAGGCAATCCTAGAGAATTTCCCTGTGGTGGCAAAAGAAAAGCCGATCAAAGAAGCGATCGCCGAAGGGGCTACCGCCCTGTTTGGGGAAAAGTACGGGGACATCGTGCGGACGATCAACATTGGCAACGGATATAGCTATGAATTGTGCGGGGGCAATCATGTTCAACAAACCGCTGAGATTGGTTCGTTCGTCATCATAGCGGAAAGTAGCAGCAGTGCGGGCATCCGTCGTATTGAAGCTGTCAGTGGTGAAGCGGCGTTGGCAACCCTACAAGCAGAACGGCGCACCCTCTCTGCGGTTGCCCGTCAAGTGGGGACAACAGCCAATCATGTGGTTGAGCGTGTTGAAGCCTTGCAAGAAGAACTCAATGACAGCAAGAAGATGATAGAACGTTTACAACGTGACCTAGCGCGTTATGAATTCAACAAGATGATTAGCCAGCGCGAACAGATTGGGGCGGTTTCAGCCTTGATTCAACAGGTGGATGGCATCCCCCTCAACACCTTGCGAGAGATGGCAGATTGGTTCCGCAATGAGGTGAGCAGTGGCGTGTTGGTCTTGGGTGGCATCATTGAGCAGAAGCCTCAAGTGTTGGTCTTGGTGACAGATGACCTGACCAAGAAGGGCTTGCACGCCGGCAATCTGGTTAAAGAGATTGCGCAACACATGGGAGGCGGGGGTGGCGGTCGCCCGAACATGGCACAAGCAGGCGGGAAGGATGCCTCCGCTTTGCCCAGCGCGTTACAACTTGCTCGTGAGTTAATCGCCCGTCAATACAAGGCTTAAGCATGTCCAAACAACGCCCGCACTTCGTACAACTGGAGAAGAATGATGATGCCAACTCGGTTCGTGATCGCATCTCGTTTGTGCGCGGTGAGCGCGTGTTGTTGGTGTGGCCCGAAGAAGGCACGGTACTCACGCGCAAGCTCGACTTGGTGCTTGTCCAGCGCGAAGCAATGCGCCGTGCCATTCGCTTGGCATTGGTGACACATGACCCTATGGTGGTTGAACACGCCAAGGAACTCAACATTAGCACCTTTGAGACCATCGGCGAAAGCGACCGAAAAACGTGGAAGCGCGGGCGGAGCAAGGTGTTCACCTCGCGCTTTCAAAAGCCCGAGAACGAACCCCATCCCGATGAACTGAAGGATGTCGCCAGTCGTGTTTACACCGATGACCCCACCCCCACCCAAACATGGTTAGGGCGCGTGGGGTTGATGCTGGGCTTTGTAGTGGTGATGGCGTTGATGGCATATCTGTTCTTACCCTCCGCCACCGTGACGCTCATTCCAGAGCGCACCCGAATGACGCTGGAGGTTCCCATTGTCGCCTCTGCTTCGGTCAGTGAGGTCGATGTTGAAAACAAACGCATCCCGATTACCCGCTTGGTTGTGGAAGTGACCGAAAACGGAACGGTTGAAACCAACGGACAGCAGGCACTCAATCGCACCCGTGCAGTCGGTAGCGTCACGTTCATTAACAAAACCGCCAACACGGTTGAAATCCCAGAGGGGACCATCGTCACCACCACTGCCAGCGATCCGATCTCGTTTCGGACCATCAACGGGCAAACCCTGACTGCGGGGGTGGGGCAACAAGTAGATGTGGGGATTGAAGCACTGCAGGCTTATGCAGGCGAAGTTGGCAATGTTGATGCCAATTTGATTAACGCTGTGTTTGGCAACTTGGCTGAACAGATTGAAGTGCGCAATCTTAGCCC
>CAIRDJ010000191.1 GCA_903877335.1 uncultured Chloroflexota bacterium
GCCCTTGCACAAAAAATGAATAGGCACGCGAATGCTTTTCTTTCCAGAGAGTGGCGGATTGAAACAGGTTGATTTGGGTATAGCATGAGAGGACGATTCCTGGTTGATGGATAGTGGGTATACAAGCGCATGAACAAATCGAGAGTGACCAGTCGGGATGTTGCCCGCCATGCGGGGGTTTCGCAAACAACCGTTTCCTTTGTGTTGAACAACGTCTCCAAAGCGAATATCAGCGACGAAACTATTCGGCGCGTGTGGCATGCCGCCCATGAGTTGGGATATGTGCCGGATAGCACCGCCCGCAACTTGGCGCGTGGGGTCAGCTCTAACATTGGCTTAATTCTCATTCGCCCACATGACCACGTGTTCGCCAATAGCTATGTGCCAGATGTTATCACGGGGGTGTCTCGCGCTGTCAAACCGCAGGGCTACCGCATCCTAATTGAGATCGTTGGGCAAGAATCCCACCCCAGCGTGTTCACCAACTTGGTGCGTGGGCGTGAAGTGGCGGGCTTGATCGTGATCTTGTATAACCCCAACGCCGATGATCTGCAAGCATTGCATGACTTAACTGCGCAAGGCTCTGCAGTGCTTGCCCTACAGCACATGAGCGATCAACTCTATACTGTCACCTCTAATCACTTGGGGGGGGTACGGCAAGGGATTGAACACCTCATACATTTAGGACACCGGCACATCGCCTGCATCGGCGCAGCGAATCCTGCCACCAGTCCCAATACTCGCGCTCGCTTTGAGGTCTTTCGGAAAACGTTGTCTGAACATCAGTTGCCAATAGACGAGGAATTCATTGTATATGGGGACTACAATCCAGACACGAGTTACGCCGTCACGCACAAGCTGTTAGAACGCCCCAACCTGCCTACCGCGATAGTGGCTCTTAATGATTCCATGGCGATGGGGGCAATCTCCGCCATCCAAGCGCACGGCAAGCGTGTTCCCCAAGATATTGCTGTCATCGGTTTTGGAGATTGGCAAATTGCCCGTTACATGACCCCACGCCTGACCACCCTGCGCGAGCCAACCGTGTCAATCGGCGAAGTAGCGGGGGAGTTTTTACATCAATGGATTGAAGGGGAACCACCGACACAACGTGTTGTCACACTCGAAACGGAACTCATCATCCGTGAGTCGTGCGGTGGGCATCCTTGAAAACTAATCGGTAAAAAATACGGCGAATGTGCTGACACATCACTTGAAATCAGTTTATCATCTTCATCATAATCTGTTTTCAACCCAAGCAAACCTAACCAAGTAATGCACGTAGGATGAATCAACTATGCCTAAGATTACCTTCATTGGTGCGGGTAGTACCGTTTTCGCCAAGAATTTGATGGGGGATATTTTTAGCTATCCCGAACTCGCTGATAGCACCTTGTGCTTGATGGATATTGATGCTCAACGCCTTGCTACTTCTGAATCTGTTGCCCATAAAGTGATGAGCGTTCTGGGGGTGAACCCCACTCTTGAGGTCACAACTGACCGCGAAACCGCTTTGAAGGGTGCAGATTACGTGATCTGCATGATTCAAGTGGGAGGCTATAAGCCGGCAACCGTCATTGACTTTGAAATTCCTCGTAAGTACGGACTGCGCCAAACCATCGCCGATACGCTCGGTATTGGGGGGATTATGCGCGGGCTACGCACGATCCCAGTCTTATTAGACATCGCCCATGACATGGAACGCCTGTGCCCCAACGCGATGTTCATCAACTATGTGAACCCGATGTGCATGAACCAGTGGGCACTCACGCGCGGTAGCAATATCCGCACAGTGGGCTTATGCCACAGCGTCCCCCACACCGCACATGAATTGTCACACGATATTGGTGTTCCGTATGAGGACATCAACTACTTGGTGGCAGGGATCAATCACATGGCTTTTTACCTCAAGTTTGAGAATAAACACACAGGTGAAGACCTGTATCCGTTGCTTCACCAAGTGGTGGCGGACGGGCGCATGCCTGAATGGAATCTTGTGCGCTATGAGATGTTTAAGCGATTGGGCTATTTCGTCACAGAATCGAGCGAACACTTCAGCGAATATGTCCCTTGGTTCATCAAGAGCAGTCGCCCCGAATTGATTGAGGAATTCAACATTCCGCTTGAAGAATACATCGGGCGATGTGAGGCGCAAATCATCGGTTGGAACATGGCACAAGCAGCGCGTGAAAGCGGGCAACCCGTTCCAGAATCTGCCATCCGTGAAGCACTTGAACCCTTAGTGATGATGACGCGCTCCAAGCAATGGACGGTGCAAGGCATGATGAACTATGACAAGGTTGAGCGCAGTGTGGAATATGGCTCGTTGATTATCCACAGCATGGAAACCGCTACCCCACGCCGAATTTATGGGAATGTTTCTAATCAGGGCATCATCAGCAATTTGCCACAAGGTTGCTCGGTAGAAGTTCCGTGTTTGGTGGATGCTAACGGGATTCAACCTACCACCATCGGGAACATCCCCCCCCACCTTGCCGCCCTCATGCAAACTAACATCAACGTCCAAGCCCTCACGGTAGAAGCTGCCATCACACGCAAGCGCGAACACATCTACCATGCAGCGATGCTTGACCCCCATACCGCAGCCGAGCTATCCCTCGATCAAATCTGGTCGATGGTGGATGAACTCATCGAAGCTCACGGCGCGATGCTCCCTGCTTATCACTAGCAAAAAGCACACCACGGCGGGCAGGTTACATTAACTTGCCTGCTGTGGCGGTGGGGTTGGGTGAGGTTGTTCGTTGAAATGCTTCCAAGTGGTGAAGTCCTTACAGAAGGCGCACAAGTCGGGTGGGGTTTCACCAAAGATCACTTGCCCACAGTTGGGACAATACCAACGTTGGGGAGGGTGTTCAGGGTCAGGGGCACTTGGAAGCATCATTCGCAATCGTTAGTTAGCTCAATTAAAAAGTAGCACTTTGTAACACATAACCGCCCCCATCTGTTAAGCCACAAGCGGACGGAAACTTCACTACTGGACTTTTACCCAAGCCACATGAATTGATAGGGTGCAAGCTGTACTTCATCCCCTAGCCTGAGGGCTTTGTCTGTGAGCAAGTCGCGTAGTTCAAAGGGGGCTTGCCAATGGGCGCGGATGGATTCCAACGAGAACGCGCATAAATGTTCAGAGAAGTTCGCCACGCACAAGATCGGTTGTTGAGCGTGTGGGCGCAGATATACCAACACATGCTCATTCTCACACGGGATGAAGCGCGTATCGTTCCCGCCGAAAGCAGCGTGTGCCTTGCGGACGGCAATCATGCGTGCCAAGCGACTGAACACGCGCCCTTCGGTGGTGTTGAGGTCATGGCGGTTTTCTGCGCGTTGCCAATCGAATACGCTTCGGTGTGCCCAACGGCTGTCTTGTTGGCGATGAGGGTCTGCTAGGTAGCCATAGTCGTTGAGCGTGGCGATTTCATCACCGCTGTAAATGAGAGGAATCCCCCCTGTAGACAGGATGATGCTGTGAATCAAGAGGATGCGCTCGATAGCAAAATGATAGAGGATGTCGCTCTTGACTTCTAATGCCTGCTCTAAACCAGCTAACGAGGCAGCAGTGCCACAAATGCGCATGTCTTGGTTTTGTGGGTTATAGTTGAAGGGTAGCCCTTTAGCAAAGCTACCGGGGAATTTGCCACTGTAGTAGCGATTTAAGAATTGGCGATGGTCATAGCCGTTCATCCCAAAAACTGCTAAGTCGCTATCCGCCATGCTCCAACCAATATCATCATGCACGCGAACGTAATTCACCCAAGCGCAATTCTGGGGGAGGGCAAAGCGATTCTTCATGGCATAGCTCAAGACGTTGGGCTTGCGCGTGGCAAGCGCGTCCCAGATCATTGCCATCATGGTGGGGTTATACGAGATAGGACATTCGTCGAAGTCAATGTAACTGTAGACATCATCAGGGTGGACAATCGCCTCTGACTTGAACACCAGCGAGGGTGCCACCACTTGGGCGATGGCATTCAAGGCGCGGATGATCTGATGCGCTTGGGGCAAGTTTTCAGAGCCAGTGCCCATCTGCTTCCACACGAACGCCACCGCATCTAATCGGAGGACATCCACACCGACATTGGCAAGGAACAACATTTCTCCCATCATGGAGGCAAAAACTTGGGGGTTATCGTAATTCAAATCCCACTGAAAGGGATAGAAGGTTGTCCATACCCAACCTTGCACCTCTGGAATCCAAGTGAA
>CAIRDJ010000192.1 GCA_903877335.1 uncultured Chloroflexota bacterium
AGATTCCGTCCCCATGATGTTGGTTTGGATGGTATGCACCGGCTGTTCAATCACCAAGCGCACCCCAACCGCCGCCGCCAAGTGGAAGATCACGTCCGATTGCGAAGCCAAGCGATCCATCACAATATCATCGGTGATGGTCGCCCGTGCGAAATGGAAGTTTGGGTGGGGGAGTAATTTCTGAATATTCTCCAGGCGACCTGTCGAGAGGTTATCAATGACCAACACGCGATCGCCTTGTGCCAACAGGGATTCCGCCAAATAGGAACCGACAAAGCCTGCTCCGCCGGTGATGAGGTAAGTTCGGGGCATCGTGCCCTCCGATTGACTGATTACATAAGGCCTAATTTAACCAGCAAATCCTCAATATGGCAACGAACTAACTGGCAGATACCCACACATTCCAGTATTCACGCATCCGTTCCACAAATGCCTGATTTCCCTCAGCATAGGCACGTTGCCCCATTGCCCACGCTTGACGATACAATTTCAACTGCTCACTTTCTAACTTGTTGAGGACTTCTTCCAGTGCGACAGCTTGTGGATGGGCAAATAAGTTATGCTTCAACTCATATAGATCATTGGCACGCCCTAATACGTCGCCCAGTTCATCCAGTTGTTGAATGGTGCCGCCCAATAGCGCATCTGCGGTTGGTTGTAGAATCTGTAAGTGATAACGCAGATACTTCACATGCTTGCGCCACGCATGAAAATTCTCTGGGGTGGCATTTCTATAGGCAAACTTCATGCGAGCTTTACCACGCTTGTACATGCGCTTCAAAGTGGGGGAGATCATGCCAAACCCCTGTTTCTTGAATGACCAACTTTCAACCCGCTGAATGCCTTCTTGCAATTGAGCGACGACACTTTCGAGGGGGGCATCGGCAATCGCTTGTTGATAGGTAGCTTTTAAGTCTGTCAGCAAAGTGGCTTTGACTTCGGCAGGGAGTTCCATATTTTGTACGGCAAGCACGGTGAGGTAGCTGTCACGTGCAGGGGCAACCAATGCCGATAAATTGCGGAAATGTAGAGCGTCAGAGCGGTAGGTCTTGCTGTCAATTTCATCGCGGATCAACCACAAAACTGCGCGAACCTTCTTACACCCTTTGCGGACTTCATGAATGGCGACATCACGGTTAGCGGTGGGATCATTGAGCAGCCCCAGCGATGTTTCCAGTAGTTCAAGGCTGATGCGTTGCAAAGCGGTTTGCAACGTTTCCCCATTTTTGATTCTGTATCCCATGATTGTTAAATTCTCATTATGTGATTTAATGATTTCTTAAATATAACGGTTTTCACGAGATTTGACAAGGTTGCATAATAAGAGTTATGTTTACCAACTAGGCTTCCAACCCAAGTTGTTTCCAGGATTCTGAACAATCTGCACCGACATCCAAAATTAGCTGAAACTGTGTGGGCAATCTGATTGGGTGGAAATCGGGTTGAACGTGGCTTAAGTTGAATTAAGCCGCAATTGTAATGAAACGTGTAAGTTACATGGGTGGGCATGCCCCCAGTCAGCAACATAACGTAACCGACAAAATAGCTTTGCGTGGAAGGTTTTTAGCACATGGAAAAGACAATTAAGTTATTGGCAACGCTACGGGATTTAACCGGCAAGAAAACCATCACTGTTCCCTTTGAAGATGGGCAAACAGTCCGCAAACTCCTGAACGACCTCACGACTTTAGAGCCTGCGCTCCAGCATGAGATCATCAATTCGGATGGGGAACTGACGGGGTTGGTGCATATTCTTGTGCATGGGCGCAACATTCAATGGTTGCAAGGGCTAGACACGCCCATCCGTGAACAGGACATCCTCACTTTCCTGCCTCCATCTGCAGGGGGATAGTCCCAGTGCGCGTCGAAATGGAGATTCGTAACTTGCCGTTACATCGCCTACAGGAATATTTGATAGAGGCGGGTGCCACCCAAGTGGCAGAGCGACGCTTTCTTGCCGAGAATTGGCAAGCGGAGATCGTAGCGATGGAGCCTGCCAAGATTATCACCATGACAGTACGGCGCGACCTGGTCGTGATTGAAGGCGCAGATGAAGCTGTTCTGGCGATTCATGATTTTATGCGTGGTAAGACCATGCGCGGAGGAGGATGAGAGGTTTGGTAAGGCGTAACCGTATGATTACGCCTTGTCCAGATAAGTTTAGAGAATATCGAGTGATTTCAGTTTGGCTTCAGAAACCACACCGCCTGCTTCCCAACCGCGCTTGTCATAGTATTCCTCAAGCATCAGGTCTAACTCGCACACATGACCTTCTGAGCCGGGCATGGTGCTGGCTTCTTCGGTGAAGCGACTGGGGAGACGGTCGCTGCCGGCTTGTTCGCCTGCCAATTGGTTGTAGTAGCGTTCTAAGTTATAGATGCGTTCGCCCGCCGTCAACACGTCGTTAGCGGTGAAGTCTACCCCGACGATGCTAGAATATTGGTCAGCGTATTCTTCTGCCCCAATGGCAAATGCGCCAAACTTGCACAAGTCGAGCGAATCGGAGAAAGCGTGGATGTCTTGCAAAATCTTGAGTAGCTCACCTTTGCCCTTCCAATCCAGCGGATTGGTCTTCAAACCGATCACGCCTAATTCAGAAGCTGGGGAGTAACCGCGTAGGTGGCAAGCACCGCGATTGCTGGTAGCATAGCCCAAGCCCATTCCCTTCAAACCGCGTGGATCATAAGCTGGGATAGATTGACCGCGAACTGCCATCGCAACTTCTTGGTGTCCATAGGATTCTGCCAGGCGTGATACCCCTTCTGCCATCTTGTTACCCACACCCTGACGCATAGCAGTTTTTTGAACCATCTCCACCATGTGTGCATGATCGCCCCAAGCAAGGCTTTCTGTGCCGTTCCATCCACGATCACAAATTTCCATGTACGTTGCCAGCACGTTCCCCATCTCGATGGTGTCCATGCCATAGTCATTACATTGATGAATCATGTATGCGATGGATTCTTTGTTGTCGTTCAAGCAATGCGCACCAAACGCCCATGCTGTCTCGTATTCAAAACTCTCGGTGCGAATACGTTGGTTGTTGTAATCCACTTCCACTTCTTTTTTACAGGCGACAGGGCAAGCGTGGCATGTGGGTTCGTCCACTAAAATGGTTTCGCGGATGTGTTCACCACTGATGAGTTCGGCGGTAGCATAAGAAGTCGTTTGACTGTTCTTGGTAGGGAGTGCGCCAATACTAGCGGTAACGTTCATGAGCATGTTCGTCCCGTATAGGCTTAAGCCACCTTTGCGTGGGGAGGTGATATTGCCCTCGTCCATAATCATCTTCAAGCCTTTGTCAAAGGCAACTTTGAAGTCAGCCGGGCGAGCAGCGGGGGTCATTTGTTTGGTCGCCTTGACGACGATTGCCTTGAGCTTCTTGTGTCCGCCCACGGCACCCGTGCCACCCCGTCCAGCGGCGCGTTCGTTTTCGTTGAGCCAAGCCGCAAACTTAACTTGGTTTTCGCCTGCTTGCCCAATGGTGATAACGGTTAAATCTTTTTCGCCGTACACCTCTTTGAAGTGCGCGATGGTGGCTTTGGTGCCTTTGCCCCACAAATCGGAAGCGTCATGCAAACTGACCTTGCCATCTTCAACATAAGCATAAACCGGCTTCTCTGAAATACCACTGAAGATCAACCCGTCAAAGCCTGACCAGCGCAAGCGTGCTGCCGACCATCCGCCTTGATGGCTATCGGTGACGGTTCCCGTGAGGGGGGACTTGGTGACAACCGCCAAGCGTCCGCTCATGCTGGCGCGCGAGCCGGTGAGGGGTCCGTTCATGAAGCAAAGCAAATTTTCTTCGCTGTAAGGATCAATGGTTGCTCCTGCCTCGAGGAGGTAGCGCACGCCTAAACCACGTGCCCCGATATATTTGCGTGCCCAGTCTTCTGGGATTTGTTCGTAACTAACTTCACCACTTGACAGGTTAATTCTGCCGATGTGATTGGCGTAACCGCTGAGTTGCATGAGAAATCTCCTAAAGTTAATTTACTTGAGAATTGATATATTACGATTCATGAAGCATACCTGAAAAAATATTAAAAATCAAGCAACTTCAAGACGATTATTTCCAGCATTAATCAGGTTGTATTGGTGAAACGTTGTTTTAACCGCGCACAATCGGATAGCGTTCGCGGTCTTCCCAGTATTCAATCCCACCTAACATCTCTTTGACGGCATAGCCTAACTCACTCAACTTGAGGGCGGCTTTGTGTGCGCCGTTACAACCCGGCCCCCAGCAATACACCACGAACAGCGTATCAGGTGCATACTCCTTTAGGGTTTCGGCAGTGATGCGAGCAGTGGGGAGGTTGATGGCGTGGGGCACGTGGCTACGTTGATAGGCTTCGGGCGAGCGTGTGTCGATGATGACATAATCCAACAGATCATGCTTCATATCAAAATAAACATCGGCACAATCGGTTTCCACACTCAAGCGGTGGCGGAAGTGTTCGGTTGCTTGGGCGGGGGTGGCAGTAGGGAAGGCACGAACTTGTGACTTATACGTGATGGTCATGAGGACTCTCCAATAAATTTGTAGCGACCAGTGTCGAAAACTCGTAGACTTGTTGCGAAAATAACCTAAGTTAGAGTGTATCAAAGAGTCTTCAAACTGCTTACACTTTGAATCTCAACGGTCGTTTGTTGATTACAATCTTGCTTATTCGACCCCGTAAGCGTGACCACTTCTGACCTCGAACGCCAACAGAATCACGATGATCCATAATGTATCCGCTAACAAAAGGTGA
>CAIRDJ010000193.1 GCA_903877335.1 uncultured Chloroflexota bacterium
GGTTGCCCGCCCATCGCGTAGACATCGCTGAGCGCGTTCGCTGCCGCAATTGCGCCATAGGCATAGGGGTCGTCAACAATTGGCGTAAAAAAATCCACCGTGCTGATGATGGCTTGGCTCTCAGACAGTTGATATACGGCGGCATCATCTGGTTGAGCCAACCCAACCAGAAGAGACGGATAATCACGTGCCTCAAAGATACTTGCAATAGGCGGCAGAACCTGCGCCAACTCGCCTGGAGCGAGTTTGGAAGCTCAACCCGCACAAGTTGCCATTGAGGTTAGTTTAATCTGGCGACCGCTTGGAAACTTATCCGACATTCGTTTATCCTCATCATGGACTAAATCGCACCAAAATCCCCAAATTTCAAACTAGAGTATTGTTTCCTTAACCGTTCTATCATACACTACGGCTCATTCGGGGCGTGGCGCAGCTTGGTAGCGTGCTTGCATGGGGTGCAAGAGGCCGTGGGTTCAAATCCCGCCGCCCCGACACACAAAAGAAGTTAGTTCCTCGCACCCATACTTTCATCCCATGACCACGTCGTTGGTTCAACCTCTAGTACCCCACCCTCACAAGAATGGAAAGTGTCCCCTAGGATGACCTCGTAGTCTGCCAAACGATTGGGGTCGGGTTCAATCAGGATGTTTTCGTTAGACACGTTTAAGATCAACTGTAAGTCAAGCAACCGACTCCCCTTAACCTGACCGCTGCGATCAATGATGGTTGTTTGGGATGCACCTAGCTCCGATGCGTTACCAGCGGGGACTGCATTGAAACCTTCGCTACGCAGTCGCTCGCTCCCAACATAATCAAAATATGGTTTAGACGTTCCATTCAATACTCTAACGGTCGCGCTTTGTACGTTCACTTGGCTATCGGCAGGTGGGGTATAGAAATCTTCAAGCAGTGGAATGAGCGTGTCATAAATTGGTAACTGCACGTTAGAGCCGTCGGGAGCTGTCCATGATTGAGTGTGATAGGTGGGAATGAACGTAAAACTTTCAATCTGGCTATCATCCAACGTGAGCGCCAGGGGTAGTAGGGTTAACGCCTGGTTTAGGGTCATGTCGGTTTCAACCAACTCAATACCTTGGCTCCAAAGCGATGGAAGATTGGTCAATTGCCCACCCTCTAATGCTTGGCGAAAGATTGCCCTAAGCAATTGCTGTTGTCTACGACCGCGATCAAAGTCTGAACTATTTTTTCGAGACCGAGCGTACCATTGTGCATCAAAACCGTTTAGGTGATAGTAGCCCACGTTCATGGTGCGTAGCTGGTAATTCTCAAATATGTCTCTGGTGAGGTCTAGCTCTTCGATGGGCTTGATGGGATAGTAATCTTGAATGGCGCAATCCACTGCAACATTCACCCCACCCAGTAAGTCGATGATCCCTTCCAACCCCGTGATGTCCACTTTCGCATAGAAATGAACATTGATCCCAAAATTATAGATCATCGTATCTCTGAAAAGTCCAAATCCCCCACCCGTCCAACCATAGTTTTCGCCGCGCCCAAACGCAACCGTTAGGCGTTGCATTCCCAAGCTAGGGATATAGACGAACAAATCACGCGGGAGGCTCAACATAGAAACGGTGCTGGTATCTCGATTGATCGAAAGAATAATCATGGTGTCTGTGCGGATCGTATTGTCTGCAGCGACTTCTTGGTCGCTTCCTAAAATGGCGATATTCACCAAATCATGATTACGGGTGATGGGAGGAATGCGCGTAGGAATTTGTGTTGGAGACTGCAAATCAGCCGGGGCATCGTCTGGAAACACAAGGGTAGGTAGTTCAAAGCGTTCCATTGGAGGCATCGGCGTGGGGGTAGAAGTGATGACGTTGTTTGTATTTTCCGCTTTGGGCGTATTGGTAGCAAATACTTGTACTTGTTGAGCTGAAACCAATCGGAGTTGGGATGTGTCTCCCGAAGGCGAGGATGACATGCGTTGTGCTTGTTCGTGGTATGCTGGTTGACGCTCGAGGTAATCCTGTCGGTCAACAAAATACTGGGTAGTGACCTGTACAAGACCACGCCCGTACCATGCGATACCGACCAAACACCCGCCTACAATAATCCAGTGTATGACAAAACGCCAAAGCGGTGATGTTGTTTTCTGCTGTTGATTAGCCATGTTTCTTGTCAATGCTTTCTTTCGATCAGTCGAATTTAACACGATTAATTGGAAGGGCA
>CAIRDJ010000194.1 GCA_903877335.1 uncultured Chloroflexota bacterium
AATGATGTCGTCTGGCTCTTGCCCGCTTGCCCACATCTCTTTCAAGACTTTATCAGCAGACCCCTTGTTAATCACTTTAGAGGTATAGCGCTTCACCAATCGCGCAAATTGTTGGGGCGTAATCTTGATCTGGTCGATCTCTTCGCCAAACATATTGTCCTTGTTCATCAGGGCGAAAAGGTTGGTAATCATCCAATTGGCGGTATCTTTCGCGTCCGCCCCTTCTGCCAAAGCCATCTCATAGAAATGCGAAATAGCTTTCTCGCCGGCAAGGATTTCGGCATCATACGCGCTCAAGCCAAATTGTGCCATGAAGCGTTGTTGCTTGACGTCCGGCAACTCTGGCAATTGTTGGCGAATAGCTTCCACCTGTTCAGGAGTATAGATCACGACGGGCAAATCGGGGTCGGGGAAGTAACGGTATTCGTCGGCACGTTCTTTGTAGCGTTGTACAAGCGTGCGCTGTTTATTTTCATCCCATCCCATTGTACAGGGGCGAACAGTTTCGCCACTCTCATACAACTTGATCTGGCGTTTTGCTTCATACTCAATGGAACGCATGAGACTGCGAATGCTGTTGAGGTTCTTCACTTCGGTGCGCTCGCGAAAGGCGGTGTCATCTTTGTGCATGACGCTCACGTTGGCTTCAAAGCGCAAGATGCCCTTGCTCATGTCCCCATGATTGACGCCCAAATAACGCAGGATGTTCCGCAATTTGCGGGCGTATGCCTCCGCCTCTTCAGCGGAGCGAATGTCTGGTTCAGATACAATCTCAAGCAAGGGCACGCCAGCGCGGTTGTAATCCACCAGCGACCCCATCCCAATATGGGTGAGTTTGCCCGTGTCTTCTTCCATGTGAGCGCGCCGCACACGAATGCGCTTGGTCCCCCCATCGGGCAGGTCAATATCAATGTAGCCATTGACCGCGAGGGGATGCTCGTATTGGCTAATCTGGTAGCCCTTCGGAAGATCGGGATAGAAATAACTCTTGCGGGCAAATTGGCTAAACGGGGGGATGTCACAATGGAGGGCAAGCCCCACCATCAACCCATATTCCATCGCTCTCATGTTGACGACGGGCAAGGTGCCGGGCATCCCCAGCGATAACTCATCCACCGCACTATTGGGGGGGGCTTCAACGCTATCCACCACAGGGCACGCACTAAACATTTTAGAGTCGGTCAGCATTTCAGCATGCACTTCTAAACCGACTATTGTTGTCCATTCACTCATGATTTCTTCTCTACAACCGTTTGCTGGCTCAAACGTAGGTAAGTTTACCACAAGAACAATCGGTTGATACATCCGCTATCAAAAGCGCAATTGCCCCCTCCACATCCGCATCATGACGGCTAAAGGACAGTCTGCTTCCTGTCCAAGCCTCCCACTCGTATTGGTTTTTTACGACAAACTATTGAGGAAGCGTTCAATGCGAACCAATGCTTCGGCGATGTTCTCCTCTGTGTTGGTGTAGCTGGCACGCACAAAGCCCGTCCCGCAACTTCCGAAAGCACTGCCGGGGATCATGGCAACGCGCTCTTGCGTGAGCAACCGCTCACAAAATTCGTGTTCATCTAAGCCACTCGCGCTGATATTGGGGAAGGCATAGAACGCCCCACGCGGTTCAAAGCAGGTTAACCCCAAGCGATTAAAGCCCTCCACGATCAAACGCCGACGACGATCATACCCCTGTCGCATGTGCTCTACATCGGCATCCCCATGATTCAAGGCCTGCACAGCAGCAACTTGTCCCATCGTGGGCGCGGACATAATCAGGTATTGATGAATCTTTCGCATGGCACTCATGATGTCTTGGGGGGCAGTGATATAGCCGATGCGCCACCCTGTCATGGCGAACGACTTGCTCATCCCGCTCATTAAGATGGTGCGTTCCATCATGTTGGGGAGCGTCGCAAAACAGACGTGTTCCCACCCATAAATGAGCCGTTCGTAAATTTCGTCTGATACCACCAGCAAATCATATAACTCCGCCAAGTGGGCGATCTCTAGCATATTGGCATACGGAAGCACCGCGCCGGTGGGGTTATTGGGATAACCAATTAGGATCACGCGGGTGCGCTCGGTGATGAAGGGTTCAAGGTCGGCACCGGTCACTTGAAAATTATTCTCAGGCGATGTTGGGATGGAAACTGCCACGCCCCCCGCCAATTCAACCGCAGCAGCATAAGCAACGAAACACGGTTCAACCACCAAGACTTCATCGCCGGGGTTCAAAATCGCCTTCATTGCTAGGTACAACCCTTCGCTCACCCCCACCGTGATGAGGACTTGGTTGTCGGGTTGGTAGCGAATGTTATACAATCGGTGTATATAGTCTGAAACTGCCTGACGCAATTCCAACATGCCCGAATTGGAGGTGTAGCCGGTTTGCCCAGCTTGCAAAGAAGCAACCCCAGCTTGCAGAATATGGGGCGGGGTGACGTAGCTCGGTTCGCCAATCGCCAGCGTAATAACGTCTTCCATCGTCGCCGCGATGTCAAAGAAACGACGGATGCCGGAGGGGCGCATGTTGGCTACGCTGTTGGAAATTCTTGGGCGGTTTGCTACAGTCGGAAACATTGAGAATCAATCCTTTTGATTTGGCACAGTCAAATGGTCAAACTGCTAAAACGATAGCATAGGGTTGGCACAAAGTTCTAGCTTATTGTTATGGAAGTTGAGCGCAATAGTTCATACATAGTGTAGGAATATCCATGCTTTACACGCTCATTTCTGCCTAATTATCGCATAATATGTAGGAAAAGAAAGTTCGCCATGACCATTCCAGAAATATCCCCCCTGTTCATTATCTCGTTGTGTGGCATCTCTACCGTGTGTTTAGTGCTGGTGGCGTTGGGCGCGTTTTTGGTGTTTGGCACGCTGACGGGTTCCTTGTCGAACATGTTCAAGGGGATGTTTGCACGCACCCCGCAACCAGAACAGGAGAGCGCAATCATTCGCCCCGGCGCGTTGCGTCGGAATCTACGCGCCAAAGCTGAACAGAGCAAGTTCAACACAGATTTTAGCCAACCCAGCTCCTCACATTCCAGTTCCCCAAGCACCCCACGCACCACCGATGAGCTACGAGATCGGATGCGCTCGCGCGCCAACGAGTGGAATCCGACCGGCGAAACAAACGCGATAGACGCGGAAGACTCCCCCTCTTTGCGTCGAAGTCGCTCTAGTACGCGGTCGGTGGGTGCCAATGAGCGCAACAACGAAGGGGACATGTTGGGCGGGTTGTTCAGCGATGATGAGGGGTGATGGTTTCGCTTGACCCTAAGCGGTGGGTAAATTTTGCAGCAGGTCGTGCACACTCGCGCGGAGGGCAGTTTCCACTTGGTGGCGCACAGCGAGGCGATCTTGGGCGACGAAATGGATTTCGTGCGCTGTGGCAGGCGGTTGATGGTCATCACGGTAGTAGGGATGATAGTCCTTGGGCATGATTCGATGATAGGATTCGGGATTGAATATTGGTGAAGTATAGGTGAGCGTTTTTGAACCTATGTAAAGCGCAGTTGGTTGCTTGAACCACACGCCCACAAGCCAGATGGTTTGATAGCGTTGGAAAGCGGCGCGATAGAGCCAAATCAAGCTGGTAGATCCGTCAGGCGTGGCGTGCGTTGCCACCCCACCCACGTGATAGGTGCTGGGGATGGATCGCTTTAGCGTGGAAAGCTCCCCCGCCACGTTCAATAGGTCGAGGATGTGGTGCGCCTGTTGCTGTTGGGTTTCCGTTTGGCGCGCCTGTATGCGACGCATGATCTCTTGATAGCGGTCTTCAGTCATGCCCAATACCCTATTGACTTCAACCTAGCCTGCCAATGCCAATATTGTAGCATGAATACGCTAGAACCTTGTGCAACAGTGCGTTATGATTAGGCGCGTTTTTCCGTTTAGCCTAAATAAAGAGGTTTTTTATGCAACCCAAAAGAAACCGCTCCGCAACAATCATGCTATACGTGCTGTCCTTCATGATGATTGCGAGTCTGTTCACCGGCTTCATTTCTAACTGGGCACAACAACGCGCCGCCCAGCGCGAAATAGAAGCTGCCCAACGCCCCACCCCTGTTCCAACGTTTTTGCCCCCGCTTGATCCTGTCACCATCAGCTATAGCCGTCGGGTATTACAAGGGAACGGGTTATTCAGCATCCTTGTTCCAGAACCCCCCGACTGGGGAGAAATCTCCTCGACGTATGAAGACCCCTTCCGTCGGGGACGCATCTTCATGCGTGATGACCAACACGTCATCGATGCCTTCGTTGAAGAACCCACCGCCCCGATCACCGATCTGGAAGGCTTGAGCCAGTTCTTCAACAGTGGCACGCTCAATGTATCTTGGCGCAGTTACAGTGCATGGAAAGAAACCAACCGCATTCTGGATACCGAACAAAACCTATTGGTCATTGACTTTGAAGTGACCGCGAACAACCGCACGTTCGTATCCCGTCAAATTTCGTGGTTGAGTGAACCGTATGTGAATACGGTGCGCGTTATCACCCCCGACAACGCTACGGATCTCCTCATCAACATGTTGGATAATCTTGTTCCCAGCTTGGTCACGTATACCGATTTGGCACAGATTCCCACCAGTTGGAAGGTGTATTATGATGAGACGCATCAACATCTCATCCGCTATCCTTCCACTTGGAACGTGACCGATTCCGCTGATGGCGCACCTGCCACCATTGAGGGAGAAGACGCAATTTTACGTGTGGAACGGGTTGAAGGCGCGTTCGCCGATGAAGCGGACTTCACCGCCTACGTTGAGACCCTCCCCTACTTCAGTAGCATTCAAAGCGTGCAGAATCCTGAATACCCTGATGGGGTTGCTGCCACCTCTGTCACCTATCTCACCCAAGACGCAGATGGCAACGTGGGGAGCGGGAACGCGCTCTTCGTGAATTACGCCGAAGGGTGGCATCTTGCAAACTTGGTCATGCCCAATGTTGAGATTGACTTGCACACTGAATTAGCAGAACCTGCCAGTGATGCACCCCAAGCTGACCAAGACCGCTACACCCAATACAGCACGTGGAATCGCCTATTTGATACCTTCTCGTATTTAGCGGATGTTGACCTTGCCGCCCCCAGCAGTGGCGTGGGCAATACCCCCATCATTGAGGCGACACCCACCGCCTAAGTCAATCGTAGCCCACAGGTGGCACGTTCTTCCTGTGGGCTAGGTTAGGCGACGATCGCCCTTTTTGCTGACCGCTGCCCGAACAGGATCGGGTTCTTCAGACGGGTTGGGCGAAGGCGA
>CAIRDJ010000195.1 GCA_903877335.1 uncultured Chloroflexota bacterium
GGCATTTTTGGTCAAGTGAATGAACGCGGTGCCAATCCCACTTTGGTAGAACGCATGGCACAGCGCACCGCTCATCGTGGACCGGACGGTTATGGGATCTGGCAGGATGGGCGCGTCGCTTTGGGAGCGGGGCGGTTGGCAATCATTGATCTGTCGGCAGGGGTGCAACCCGTGTTCAGCGAAGATCGTCAAACAGTGGTGGCTTTCAATGGGGAAATCTATAACCATCGTGTGTTGCGGGCGGAGTTGGAACGCGAAGGGCATCACTTTTACACCCAAACTGATACAGAAGTCATCGTGCACGGCTATGAGCAGTGGGGGGTGGGGTGCATCGCCCGCCTAGAGGGGATGTTCGGCGTGGCAATTTGGGATAACCTGCGCCATCAATTGCTATTAGCACGCGACCGTCTGGGAGAAAAACCTGTTTACTATGCCCACAGCACCGAAGGCTTCTTGTTTGCCTCAGAGATCAAAGCCATCTTGGAATGTCCCCAAGTCCCTCGCGTGGTCAACCAAACCGCGCTCTACCATCTCATGACAGTGGGCTATACCCCCCCTCCGCTCACCCTGTTCGAGGGCATCGAAAAGCTGGCACCCGCCGAGTTGCTGATCTTGAACGCCGAAGGGCTACACAAGCAACGCTATTGGCAAGCGCAAATGAACCCCTCCTCCACCGACATGAGCTATGGCGATGCCGTTCGTGCCGTTCGGGACGCGCTCACCCAAGCTGTTCATTCGCGCATGATGAGCGATGTTCCCATTGGTGCGTTCCTAAGCGGTGGGGTGGACAGCACCGCAGTAGTCGGTTTGATGTCACAGGCAACCGCCGCCCCCGTTCGCACTTTCACCGTCGGTTTTGATTTTGAGGGAGACGCACGCAATAACGACAAGTTCAATGTGGATACGCGCTTTGGTGAGCTGGCAGCGCGCCACTTCAAAACCGAACACCACCTCATCAAAGTCAATCCTGATTCCACCCTTGCGGAGATTTTTCCCTATCTGGTTGCTCAACTGGATGAACCGATTGTGCAACATGCGATTGTGCAAACCGCGTATGTTTCGGCATTGGCGCGGGTGAATGATGTACCCGTTCTATTAACGGGAGATGCGGGGGATGAGCTATTCGGTGGCTACAACCACTATCGCGCGGATTACCAATTGAGTCAGTACCTTGCTATTCCGCGCCCGCTACGCACCCATCTGTTGAATCCCGTGCTCAAGCGGTTGCCTTCTGAGGAGTTGCGCAAACTGGCGCGGAAGTCCCAACACGCGCAAGAGCCTGTCCATCGCTACCTAGAATGGATGCGCATCAATAGCATTGAATCGCTCGATGGATTGATGACCACCCCACGCGCCTCTGAGCGAGCCTACGCAGCGGTGCGTGATGCTCTGCTCCCGTTGCTCAATCAACCCCACACCCCCCACTTTGCCGATCGAATCGCCTTCACCAGTCTCAATCGCTGGGTGGCGGAAGATAGCAACATGCGCGTGGACAAGATGAGCATGCTCATGTCCATTGAGGCGCGTGCCCCCTTTGAGGATCATCGTTTGGTGGAATTGGCTTACCGCTTGCCCCTCAGGTACAAACTGCGTGAGCGCGACTTCAAGCGCGTCTTAAAAGATGCCGTGCGCGATCTTGTCCCTGCCGACATTCTCAATCGCCCTAAGTGGGGTTTCGTTCCCCCTAGCTCAGAATGGTTACGGACGGGGTTGCGCCCCTTGCTAGAAACGTATCTTTCCCCAGCTTACGTCGAAGCGGTGGGAATTTTTCAACCGCTGGCAGTGCAAACGCTGGTTGAGGAGCACCTGAGTAAACGAGGATACCATCTATGGAGTTTATGGTCGTTATTGGTTTTCCACTTGTGGCACGCCATCTACATTGACCAAACCCTCAAGTTAGCTGGAAACCTCTCCCCGCAACAGTTGGTTGACACCGCCCAGATCACGGTTGAGTCATTTCATTAGGGATATAGCTGACCAAATTGATATAAAAGTTAACCTTGTCAATTTGGATTTTGTAATCATAAACGCCTTGTTTTTGGGATAAGTTGTGATATATTGAAGGAGGAGTTGGGAAAAGCCCAATGTCCACCACAGAAGAACACCTCGCGTCCCAGTCAGGGAAAAGCAATTCCTGATCTTGTTGAAATTTGTCGTAAATTGCCCCTTGACGAGGTCAAAAGGGGGGCGTACTATATGCCCCACGCTGTAAACGAGCAGGCGCAAGCA
>CAIRDJ010000196.1 GCA_903877335.1 uncultured Chloroflexota bacterium
ACTGGGGCAACAAATCGTCATCCCCCCGTTGAATGGTGTTGCGCCCAGCAGTGCTCCTGCTACCGAAGCATCCGTCACAGCTGCCCAACCGCAACCCACTGAAGAAGCCTTGGTTGAGGTCATCAACACGGACCCCAAGCGGACTGGGCAACCCCTCGATGTGGGGGGCATCTTGGACTTGGCAAGTGTTGCCGTTGCTGAAAATCCTACCGCCACCCTTGAGTCGACGCAGAACCTCGCCACTGTTATGCCCATCCCAACCGGTGAAGCTCCTGTAGTCGCCAGCAATGAGGTGATTCCATCCGTCGATATGGGGGCAAACACCGCGACGCTGTGTTTGTCGATGTTTAAGGATGTCAACCAAAACCGCTACAAAGAGGCGGATGAACCGCTTTTGCCTTCCAGCGTGTTGCAAATTCGGCTAGGGGCAGAAAAGTTAGTGGAGTATGAAACCGATGGCGAAAGCGAACCAAAGTGCTTTGTTGAGCTAGAAGCTCAAACCTACAGCATCAATGCCAGTCCCCCAATTGGGTTTGGGTTGACCTCTCCGTCGCAATTACAAGTTCCCTTGACTGCCGGCTCAGTGGTCAATTTGGCATTTGGTGCAGCGGAGGGCATCCAAAGTGTCGCCCTGCCTCAGGGGGGAGACTTCTCCGCTCTTGTGGCAGCGGCAAACTCCGCCAGCGCGGCAACGACGGTGGAAGCACCGCCTACCTTGCTTGACCAACTGCTTGGCTTGAGTGGTATTATTGTTGTGGGCATTGCTACTGTCATTGTCCTCGCCGGAATTGGCGTGGCAATCCTGTTACGCCGAGCATAAAGATGAGAGACATTATGAAAAGAACACTCGTAGGAAGTTTGTTGGTTGGCATGTTGGTGGTGGCTTCGGTGGGGTTGGCACAAACGGGCGGGCAATTTTGTGTGCGTAGCTTTGAAGATCGCAATGCGAACGCGCTCATTGACGCGGATGAATCCGTTCTGACTCGTGGCGTGGCGGTTGAATTGCTCAATCAGTACAATATTGTCATTGCCAGCGCGTTGCTCGATAATTCGCCTAATTCCACGGATGGCATCATTTGTTTTCAGCAATTGCCACGTGGTCAGTATTCCGTTTTAGTCACCAGTGCGGACTATCAACCGACCACGCCCAGCCTAATCACCAGAGAAATTTCCGATACCGGCTTCCCAACGGTGGTGAATTTTGGTGGGCAGCAAAATCTTTCTGTTGTCCCGCCCGCCGCTCCCCAAAGCAGTCCCTCATGGATGGATACATTCAGCCCCAATTTTTCTGACATGAATTCAGACCAGCAACGTTCATTCATCTTGCGCTTGGGGATAGCTCTGTTGTGTGGGGTGGTAGCCGTGGTGTTGATGGTGTTGTTTGGTTTCATCATTTACTGGGTATCCTTGCGCCAGCGACAACCGCGAGCATTGCAGTTTAATCCAGCTTCTGCTCAACCGATTGACCCCGGCTCGGTGGAGTTAAGCACCAAGCAAACACAACCCTATTCCATTATTATTGACGAGCCAACTTTCGATGATGACGATACCAATGCTGCAAGCACATTCCGTTAGTGTTGCGTTGAGGTGGAAAGCTCGTTTTGATGGGGGAGTGTGTTCGCGCGATCATCAATCAGAGTGGCACCGATGACTGCCTGGTCGCGCAAGGTGGGTTAGGGTGTCGGGCGAGGACGGAGGTGCGCATTGGTTTTGATTTGTGGCACGCGAGGAAATCCAGATTGCTTGGGGATAGTGTGCGGAACTAGCCTTCGTGTTTGAAAACCTAGATATTTTAGTGCCGCCCAATGCCCCATCATCGCCGCATGCCTCGACGCTTGCGTTAGGGCATGCCCAGTTACTTATATCCTATATGCTACTTTTACATAAAGAAGGTTTCGCATGATTCATCAAACCCTCAATGGCACATGGTCGTTCCGCCAGACTGCCCAAACCCAAACCTTCCCTGCTGTGGTGCCGG
Source organism: uncultured Chloroflexota bacterium (assembly GCA_903877335.1). Taxonomy (GTDB): domain Bacteria; phylum Chloroflexota; class Anaerolineae; order Aggregatilineales; family Phototrophicaceae; genus CAIRDJ01. Next base: position 1,979 of record CAIRDJ010000196.1, read on the forward strand.
GTTGTGTTCATACAGACTTATTTGCAAATCAACTTTTAGTAGATCCGTTTTTTCGTGACCAAGAGAAAGAGCAAAAATGGGTGGGTGAAACCGACTGGACATATCACCGCACCTTTGAAGTTAACGCCGCCTTGCTGGCACATGAACAAGTCCTTTTGAAGTTTCATGGGCTAGACACCATCGCCACCATTCACCTGAATGGGCAACGACTGGGCGAGACGGAGAACATGTTCCGTGTGTATGAGTTTGATGTGAAGCCACATTTGCAACTGGGCGAAAACTCGATACAGGTTGATTTCCGTTCCCCCATGCAGTTTGTGCGTGAGATGGACGCTACACTGGGCGAGATGGCGGGTTGGATTGAACCCATGCGCGTCAATAGTGGGGCATGGATTCGCAAAGAGCCGTGCAATTTTGGCTGGGACTGGGGTCCCAAAATGCCGACGGTGGGCATCTGGCGCGAGGTAGAACTGATCGCGTTCAGCGGGGCACGCCTGCAACACGTCCACATCTTGCAAGATCATCAACCTTCGGCGGTGCAGTTGACGCTTCATGTCAGCGCAGAGGTACTTCAAGCCACCCCTCTAGCGGTCAATGTTGTTGTTCGCCTCAATGGTGAAACGTTTGCCCAGTCACAAGCTGACCTTCAAACTGAGGGCAACACCACGCTACAACTCATCTTAGCGCGTCCTCGTTTGTGGTGGGTGAACGGCTTGGGAGAACAACCTCTCTATGATGTGTCGGTTGAACTGCTTGACCCAGCACACGCCACACTCCTTGATACACTCGCTAAACGAATTGGCTTGCGCGTTCTACAACTTGAAACCCCTAACGATGAGTGGGGACAGGCGATGTATTTCACCTGTAACGGGGTGCGCTTCTTCGCCAAAGGTGCTAACTGGATTCCTGCCAGTCCTTATCCTGCTGAGCCAACCCGTGACCATCTGGAGGTATTCGTGCGTGCCACTGCCCAAGCGAACATGAACATGTTGCGCGTTTGGGGCGGGGGCATTTATGAGGATGAACATTTCTACGATCTATGCGATGAATATGGCATTGCCATTTGGCAAGACTTCATGTTCGCGTGTGGGACATACCCCAGCACCCACGCGGAATGGATGGCAAATGTTGCCGAAGAGGCGGTGCAAAACGTCCGCCGTATCCGTCACCACGCTTCGTTGGCGGTTTGGTGTGGCAACAACGAAATTGAGCAGGGCATGATGATCCCAGCATGGGAACAGACGGTCAGTTGGGATGAATATAACTTGTTGTTTGTGGACTTGTTGGGGCAGATTGTCGCCACGCATGATCCCCAGCGTCGCTATTGGCAAGCCTCCCCTCACAGCCCCGGCAACGTGCGCGATCCATTTGACCAAACGGTGGGCGATACGCACCTGTGGGCGGTATGGCACGGCAAAGAACCGTTTGAATGGTATCGCACCCGCCAAGATCGCTTTTGTAGCGAATTTGGTTTTCAGTCTTTCCCAGAGCCGGCCACGCTCAATGAGTTCACCGCGCCCGAAGACCGCAACATCACCAGCTATGTGATGGAATATCGCCAACGTAGCGCGATCGGCAACGGCACGATCATTCATTACATGCTCGATTGGTTCCGCTTACCCAACACTTTTGAGAGCATGGTTTGGCTCACGCAGATTTTGCAAGGGTTGGCGATGAAGTATGCTGTAGAGCATTGGCGACGCAACATGCCCCGCACGATGGGCACGCTCTATTGGCAACTCAACGATATGTGGGGGGCGCCCAGCTGGGCATCAGTGGACTGGCGCGGACGTTGGAAAGCATTGCACCACATGGCGAAACATTTCTACACGCCCCATTTGATCTCCGGCGTGGCAGATGCACAGAGCGGGAAAGCCACCTTATACATGTGAAGATCGTCCAGCGTGTAGCCGGAAAGACCGAGTTCGGGGAACACGATCAGCGCCGCGCCCGCCTTGTCGGCTTTGCGCATCAGCTCGATCGTCTCGCGCGCATTGGATGCAGGATCGGCAAGGTGCACGCGCGGGCTGGCTGCGGCGATCCGCACAAAACCGTGGGCATAGAGATTATCGAATTCGGCCATGCCGCCTGCGCCTATCACCCGGCCTTTCGGCTCTCAACCGGAAGGCTACACACGCAAAGGTAATTATCGGACAACGAAATCACAGGTTCGTGCCGGAATATCGCCGGCCACACCGACGAGGCGAGCCACACGGCAGGAGTTCGTTAATGGATGTTGACCTGGTCGTCGTGGGTGCGGGCGTGGTCGGGCTGGCTGCCGCTGCGGTCTGCGCGCGCGCCGGGGACGAGGTCGTTGTCCTCGAAGCGGGGCCTGGGATTGGCGCGGGCGTCTCTGCCCGAAACTCGGAAGTGATC
>CAIRDJ010000197.1 GCA_903877335.1 uncultured Chloroflexota bacterium
AACGCGCCCGCCTCGTGCGCTTGGGCGGTGATGGCGTGCATGTCGTAGATGTAGGCACTCTTGAAAGTGGTATGGGACAGGGTGAGCAAGGCAGTTTGCGCATTGAGCGCGTCCGCCACGTTTGCCCCGTGAATGCCATCGGGAGAGGTTAACCGCTCAATGCGGTGACGGTTGCCCAAGAGCGTGGCGATGCCTTGCAAGACGTACAAATCAGAGGGGAAGTTCAAATCATCGGTGAGAATGTGGTCGCGCTCTGGGTTGAGGAGCAACGCCCCCACCGCCAGCTTGAACAGATTGGTGGAGGTGGAATCCCCCACAATCACTTCATCCTCATGTGCGCCGATCAACCGCGCGATCTTTGCCCCAATGCGAAGCGGTGCGTCCCAGCTTCCCTCGTTCCACGTCCGAATCAGGCGGTCGCCCCATTGTCGCTGTACCAAATCATGCGCAAGCGCAACGGTGGGGAGGGGCAAGCGTCCCAATGAATTGCCATCTAAATAGATCAAGTTGGGATCAGGGAAGGCGAATTGTTCCCGAAAGGGGGCGAGGAGGTCTTGGGCATCGAATGCCTGAGCATGTTCTAAGCTGTCGAGTGGATGGGCGACCATGTACGTTAGACCCGCCCATTCAGTTCAAGATTTGCGCCCGTCATGGCAGATGCTCGATCGGAGGCTAAGAAGAGCAACGTTTCGGCGATCTCGTCGGGTGTTACCCACTTGTGCACATTCGCCTCCCCCATACTTTGACGATTGGCGGGCGTATCAATGATGCTGGGGGAAACCGCATTCACGCGGATGCCATGAGGCTTCAGGTCTTCCGCCATGCTTTCTACCACGCGCAAAGCAGCGGCTTTGCTGGCACTATAGGCAGCGGCATGCTTCATCCCGCGTTGGGCGGCTTTCGCCACAATGGCGGTGATGCTCCCCTTGCTTTGCGTCTTGAGCATTTGCTGGGCAATCTTACCGGCGGTGATGTAGAGCGCGGTGGCGTTCAACGCCAACATGTGATGCCACACGTTGAGATGCCCCTCGTGTGCCGCGCCGGGCATGGCAAATCCGCCGGCGATGTGCACCAACCCATCAATGCGTTGGTAAGCATCTAGCACGTGGGCGATGCCGGCATCCACTGCGTCGGGGTCGGTTAGGTCCACAGCAACGGTGAGCGGGTGGGGGTCAAGTTGTTGGTGGAGGGATTGTAAACTGTCTAACTTTTGATCCCATAGGGCGACGGTTGCCCCTGCTTGGACGAAACGCTGAGCAACAACGCGCCCAACTGCACCTGCCGCGCCCGTAATGACGATCACCTGTCGATTCAATTCAGCCATCGTGTTTTGCTCCTCGCGCTATCACAGTCAAGCACTGTGTCGGGTAAGCTGTGTGCAACAATATTTTCAATAATATCCATACATTACTGATGATAGAGTAGCCTCATACCTGACAGATTTCAATGTGAGATTTTACAGCGTGGTAGACCCATTTCTGAATGGCAATGGATAGTATGCCACTCGGTTCGCACTGTGTGATACAATGCGTTCAACTTGAACTATACCTGTTTATGAGGTTATCTTTATGTCAACCATAAAACTCATTACCGACATCCCCGGACCCAAAAGCCAAGCCATCATCGAACGCCGTACCGCCGCCATGACGCGCGGCGTGGGACGCTTGACCTCTGTGGTGGTGGAATCTTCACATGGAGCTGCTGTCACTGATGTGGACGGCAACACCTTCTTAGATTTCGCTGGGGGCATTGGGACGCTGGCGGTTGGGCATTGCCCGCCCCAAGTAGTGGACGCCATCAAACTTCAAGCTGAAAAACTCATTCACATGTGCTCCATCGTGGGCACGTATGAACCTTTCGTACAGGTGGCGGAACTGCTCAACGAGATCACCCCTGGCGACTTCCCCAAGAAAAGCGTGCTGCTCAACAGTGGCTCTGAAGCGGTAGAAACCGCTGTCAAGATGTCGCGTGCCTTCACCAAGCGACAAGCAATTGTGGTCTTTGAGGGGGCTTATCACGGGCGCACCAACATGACCATGAGCATGACCAGCAAGTACGCGCTCTTCAAGAAGGGCTTCGGTCCGTTTGCCACCGAGATTTACCGCCTCCCCTTCCCCAACCTCTATCGCAAACCCGAAGGCATGAGCGATGAGGAATTTGTGGAATGGAGCATTTGGCAACTCAACAACGCCATGATCGCCCAAGTGGACCCCACCCAGATTGCCGCCATCGTGATTGAGCCGGTGCAAGGCGAAGGCGGATTCATCCCCACCCCACCGCGCTTCTTGGAACGCATCCGCCAGTTGTGCGATGAACACGGGATCGTCATGGTGGCGGATGAGATTCAATGTGGCTTTGGGCGGACGGGCAAATTGTTTGCTGTGAACCATTACAACATCGTGCCCGACCTCATCATCACCGCCAAATCATTGGCAGCTGGGATGCCCCTTTCTGCCGTCACAGGACGCGCCGAAATTCTGGACGCACCCCATCCGGGGGGCTTGGGCGGAACGTACAGCGGGAATCCGTTGGCATGTGTGGCAGCGGTAGAAGCCATCAATATGATTCGTCAACCTGAATTTTTGGCGCGTGCCACAGTAGTAGGCATGCGCATGCGCCAGACGCTAACAGCGTTGCACCACGATTTATCCGTCGTGGGAGATGTGCGCGGATTGGGCCCGATGTTGGTCATGGAACATGTTAAAGACCGCCAGACCAAAGAACCGTTCGCAGACTTCACCAACGCCGTCGCGCTTGAAACCGCCAAGCGTGGACTCATCACCATTCGCGCCGGGTTATACAGCAACTGTATCCGCTTGTTGCCTCCGCTCAACTTGACGGATGAACAACTTGATGAAGGCTTACACATCCTGAGTGAATCCACACGCGCTGTCGCTTCTAAGCTATAGCGATGTGGCGCAGGTTTTGGCGTGAAGGAGGGGGCGTGCTGGTGGGGCTATTCCTGCTGGCAACCCTCCCCCTCCTACAGCGCATCCCCAACGGCTCTGACCACTATTACATGATTGATGTCGGCGAGACGCAAGTTGTCCTCAATAATTGGGGCACGCTCCACGCCACCGGTTACCCCCTCTATACTGTATTGGGCAATTTGCTCACGGACGCGCTGACGGCGTTGGGCACGCCCGCAGGGGTTGCCCCAGCGTGGGTGTCGTGGGGATGGGGAATCCTCGCCACCGTGATGCTGTGGCGGTTGTGGGCACACTTGAGCGGGCGGGCGTGGTTGGCAATGTTGGCGGTGGTCGCGCTGGTGTTCACGCGCACCGTGTGGATTCACATGGTCATTGCCGAGATTTACTCATTCGGATGGCTTTTGCTGATCGCCTTGTTGGGGTTGGCACTCCTTCCCCATGACTCCCCTGCACGGCGCATTGACGCGCTGGCGTCGCTAGGGGGGATCGCGGTAGGGCATCACCGCGCCCTGCTGATGGTTGCGCCTGCGTTGTTGTTTGCCACGCAAGCGGACTTGATCGCACAAAAACGCCGTATCGCTTGGGTGCTACTCAAGGCGTTGGGCTTGGGTGTGCTGGGCTTGTTGCCCTACTTGTACCTTGTAGGGCGGGCGCGTATGGGCGCAGACTGGGTGTATGGCGAGCCGTCCACGTGGCAGGGATTGTGGGATCAGTTCATCGGCACAGAAGCCAATCGCTTCATCGGGTTGCCCACCAGTTGGGAACACTTCACCCGCAACCTGACCCTTGTGCATAACGTCCTCCTCACCGACGTTCATCCGATAGGATTGGCGCTCGGCTTGATCGGTTGGGGGGTGGGCATCCTGCGTGTGCCGTTCCGCCGTGCCAGTTGGACGTTCGGCATCAGCGGTGGGGTGGCGTATGCCTTCCATGTGTTGGTCTATCAGGATGTGCTTTCAGCGTTGATCTTGCCCATTCTGCTCCTCATCGGGTGGGGATGGTTGATGCTCTTGGTGGCAGGTTGGGAAGCCCCCCAACGCTGGAAGCGTGCGTTGATCGTGAGCGTGTGGGTAGCAGGCGTGAGCGCGTTGGGGGGAAGGCACGCGCTTTTCATTCACGAGCAAGTGAACCACCCGCGCGGATTAGAGACGATTGACTCATTGCGCTCGCTCCCATCAGGCGCAAGCGTGATGTTACCGTGGGGCGTGCGCTACTTTGCTGCAGGCTTTGCGCGGGACATCACGGGGGAATTGGCGCACATCAACTTGTTAGATCACAAAGCGGATTATCGCCACGCCTTTGAGGAGGGCACGCTGTACACGCCTGAATACACGCGCCACCTTTACCCGTTGTCGTGGTGGCAAGCGCAACTAGGGGCGGTGGCGGTGGAAGTTGCCCTTCCGTCCGTTGTGCGCATATCCCCCCCTGTGCTTACCTCGTCGGACACCTTCACCTCACAAGCACAGGTGATGTGCGCTCCCCAACACCTCAACGTATGGATCACGTGGCAAGTGGGGCAAAGCATCCCGCCTGATCGAAGCGTGTTCGTGCATTTGCTGGGCGCGGACGGCGCGGTCTTGGCACAGGATGATCGCTTTGCGCCTGTGTACGGATGGCGACCGTTTTCCACTTTCACCCCGTTTGAGCAAGTGCGCGATCTCTATCAACTACCGCGCCTCCCGTTGGCGCAAAGCGTGCGCTTTGGGCTCTATTTTCAAGATAACCAAGGTCAATTTGTCAATGAGCATGTCCACACCCTTGATGCAGTCTGTTCTTAAGGGGTGACGAGCGGGGAGCGAACGCAGTAGGGTTTTGACCCCGCAATTCGGAGCAAAAAAAGCCACCCATACGTCAGGGTGGCTTTTCAAGTTAGCAACGTTCTAACGACGACGACCAAACAGCAACCCCAAGACCACCAGCACCAGCACGATGCCAGCGACAATGTAGGGGATGATGTTGGCGAAGCGTCCTTCGGTAACAGCTCCATCCTCAATCACCTCGATTGGGGAGGTGGGGGTGGCGGTGGGAACGCCTTCACGCGGTCCGCCGGTAGGGGTGAAGTTGGCGACCGCCGTTTCTGTGGCTTGTGCAGTCCCCGCAGCTTGTGCGTTCACCACATCCTGAGCAATCACCGTGGCTTGTGCGTCTGCCGTAGCTTGTGCGTTCGTCGTAGATTGTGCGTTCACCGTGGCTTGCGTATTCGCCGTAGCTTGTGCATTCGCCGTGGCTTGCGTATTCGCCGTAGCTTGTGCATTCGCCGTAGCTTGTGCGTTCACTGTAGCTTGTGCATTCGCCGTAGCTTGTGCGTTCACTGTGGCTTGCGTATTCGCCGTAGCTTGTGCATTCACTGTGGCTTGTGCATTCGCCGTAGCTTGTGCATTCGCCGTTGGTTGCGTATTCGTCGTGGCTTGCATGCCCAGCGTTGCCGTCACGTCAACCGCCACTTGATTGCGTGCAGTCGCTTCAAGCGCAGGGGTGACTTGTCGGGTTGCGCTCGCCACAGCGGTGGCAGTCGGCACATTGGTAGGCATGAGTGTGGGAGTGGCGGTCGGCAAGTCAGTGGGGGTATGCGTGGGGGTGGCGGTCGGGATCGCCAGGGAGCTAACCGCAAACGCCACACTTAGGGCACTGGACGCGCCATTTTCATCGGTGGCAACCACACTTAGGGCATGTTCGCCCGCGCCCAATGCGATCACATCCAACTCAAACGCTCCCTCAAACGCGCGCACCTCGCCTCCATCCAGTGCGTAGGTGGTGGTAACAGCGGATTGTCCGTTGCTTTCCACCGTGACGCGGGCGTTCTCCAGCAACTCTTGCCCCTCTTCTAAGCCTGTGATGGCGAGTGTGGGAGGGGTGCTAGGAATACGGATGCTGGTTTGTTGAGTGGTTTGTTCTCCGTTGGCACTGGTCGCCACCACGTTGAGCGTGTTTTCACCTGCGGGCAAATCCACCAATTGCAGTTGGAGGCTCGCCATCCCTTGGTCATTGGGAACGAATGAGATCGGGTCAAGGGTGGCGAAGGTCGCTTCAAGCGTCTCTACTGCAACTTGACTCCCTTGTGTATCGGCATCAATTTGTAAAACAGCTAAGCCGTTGGCATCTTCCACCAACGCTGTGCTAACCGACAAGTTGGGGGCAAGTGCTGCCACCGTGAAAGTTGCGCTGGCGAGTCCCTCATCCCCAGTTGCATCGGTAGCGCGTGCTTCAAGCGTGTGTTCACCGGGCGCAAGCATCAGCGGATCAAGCAGGATAGATTGATCGGTTAACGCGCGTTCCTCGCCATCCAGCGTGACGCTTGTCGCGGTGAGGGTTTCGTCGCTTTCCACCATCACACCGACGCTGACCGCGCTGGCGAGTGGATCAGCAGGCAAGCCCTCAAAGGCGACTTGTGGAATCAAAATGGGGGAGCGGAAAGAGGTGCTATCCTCTAGGATCACGCCGTTGTAGTCATAGCGTAAGCCCAGATCGTAATCGCTCCCGTCTCCCACCGCATCGGTCTCAATGATAATATTGTACTCGGTCAAGAGCGACTCCACGATCCCGCCGTAAATCTCAGTGAGTTCTTCGGGCGAGGGGGATTCAAAGAAGCGTCCGCTCGAATTTTGGGCGAGTGCTTCGAGGTAGCTACGGTCTGCACCAAACCCTAGCCCAACGGTATAAACGGCAATCCCATTTTTGCGGGCATTGTCGAAGGAGGCTTGCGGATCGACGCTGCTGGCTTCGGGATGAGAGGTATAGTTTGCACCGTCCCCCAGCAGTATGACAATGCGCCGTTCAATCTCCGAACCGGCTGCCACATCAATGGCTAGATTGCCCGCCTCAAAGAGCGCAGTTTCCCCTTGAGCATACAAGCCGTCAATCGCACTGAGGGCAAGTGCCTTGTCTGAAGTGAAGTCTTGAACCACGCGCGAACGACTATTGAACTCCACGATCGCCACTTGGTCATACTCTAAGATGCCCTCCACAAATAACTTGGCAGAGGCTTTCGCTTGCTCCATCGGGCTACCGTCCATGCTGGAGCTGGTGTCAATTGCCAGCACAATGGCAACGGGCAATTCCACATCGCTCACATTGGTGACGGAAACAATCCGCGCCTGTTCCGCCAACTCTCCAGTCAGGGTTAAGTCATCTGTGCCAATGCCCAAAATGGCTTGATTTGCCTCGTTGGTGATGCTGGCGTTCATCGTGATGCGTGGTAAACCGGTCGCATTCACCCCTGTAATGTCCAGTGAGGCTTGGGAGGCGGGGTCTTCTTGAGCATAGCTCCCTACCAAACGCATTGTAATCAGTCCCATAAGCGCAAGCAGGATCACAGCAGCGCGTAATAGATGTTTCATGAGTTACTCCGTACAACAAATAATGATTACTACCGAGATAAAGTGTTGTGAAATTGATGAACAATTTCAGTGTTGGCAGGGACAAACCTGTACAGCAACCGTAAATTATAACCTGATTAATGCGTTACTCAAGACAGTTGCCTGATTCTCGACGGTCAACTTTTTATCGTGGGTGAGCTTTTGGCAGATAGGCGACGCTTGTCCAGGCGTTTAGTCTCCCGCGCGTTGCGCTGGTGCCCCCCTTCCAGCGGTGCAACCGATGTAGCAATGCCACATTCATTGTGTAGTCGGCATCGAACAACACGCCTTACTGCGTCCGCATCAATGAGCCTGATATGTCCCAAGATGTGATGCCCTTAATACAATTTTCTATCGCTTGCGACGGGCGGTTAAGGGTGATACTCGACGAAGGGCGCGTACACTTTTTCGATACGCACTACAGGATAGTTTGCAAGTATAATAGCGTTGACCACAATCGGCAGAGGGAGGCAAAACCATGAGCCAATTTGAACACCCTGATTTGGCGGCGCAACAACTGGAGAAATATAGCGGGGCAAGTCTGGATGACTTGTATCAGATGATCGGGCTACGCTTGAGTGATGTTCAAGCCAGCACATCCAACACGGCGTTTGCAGAGCTGGGCAAGTTTGAAACAACGCTCCGAACTGACCCACAAACCCTTGCCGCAAGCGACGACCTCAAGGAATTCGGCACGGCGTGGGCAGAGCTGGGTGAGTTTGAAGCCATGCTGCGAAGTGACCCACAAATCCTTCCCGCAAGCGATGACCTCAAGGAATTTGGCAGGCGGGTGGTGGCACGCCTGCACCAGACCACCTATGAAGTGGTGTGTGCCGAAAACCGCGCTGAAGATCGCCAAACGCTGTTTGGTTATTTGAACTTGGGGACATTGAACAAAGTTGCAGCGGTGGGGCTATTGAGCAGTTTGATGGTGACTTCTTTAGGCATGTCTCCATCGATTGCCGGGTTGGTGGCGTGGGCAATTGTCAATATTGTCTTGGAAGCTGGCCGTAGCGTGACCTGCGAGATGTGGGGGGAGCTACTTTCGGAGTAGCCTTCCCCCCACAAAAGACCGCGATATTCCAACCAAATATCGCGGTTGAGGCTTTTAGAGCGCGTAGTGCTTAGTTGGCTTTCACCGAGATTTGGCGAGGTTGGGCATCAGCAACTTTAGGCAAAGTGACGAGCAACATGCCATGTTCAAAACGCGCTTCTACTTTGTCCGTGTCAATCGTGCGCGGTAGCTTGATGGTACGTGTGAACTTGCCAAACGGGCGTTCTTGAATGTGTACGCGAATGCCTTCTTTGGCTTCGGGTGCCTTTAGCTCCCCGCTGATCGACAACACGCCATCGTGTACGGTGATCTCGAGGTCACTGGGGGCTATGCCGGGTACGTTCGCCAAAAGCATATACGCGCTTTCGGACTCATGCACATCAATTGCCAAGACATTATCGGGCGTGGTGCTCTCTAAACTGCGGAAGGCATCCTCAAACAGACGATCTACGGCAGATTGAAAAGCGACCATATCACGAACAGGGTTACGACGGATCAACAAACTCATTTGAATTTCCTCCACATGATGCTTACGTTTACGTTCGCGGGTTTTCTTGCCCGCTTGACCTTTAGAATAGGCTACGACTGTAAGAAGCGTTTATGAGCAGTGTAAGAAGCATTTAGGCAATCCGTTTGAGAAGTATAAACACACCCGTCATCACATTCGTTTAGTGTGATTTTTGGCATCGGACTCTTGCAAGCAGCGAGTAAAATGAACAGGTGTAGGAAAAGCGTGCCAATCTTGAAAACGGTCAACGTGCTGACGTTGCCGCCAGCAGAGCAGGGAGAACGTGTTGCATGAGGCAACGCAAGCATAGCATGAGTAAGGTGTGGGTGGTCTTGCCCGTCCTCGTTGTCGTGGCGTGCCAACCGCGCCCCATCCCCCCACAACCGACCCTCACCCCCCCGCTTGTCACCCTCAACGAGCGCGAAATCAATGTGGAGGGGTGGAGCATCCCACGTTTGGCAGGGTGGCGGGTGGTGACATCAGAAGCAGGCTCCCCAGTGGTCATCATTCAAGTTTCACCGGACGATCAACAAATCATCACCTTCGCCGAGCACCCCCAAAGCGCGCCCCCTGAACCCGCCAGCACCGAGCCGATCACGCGCTTGGCGCGTGTGTTCAACTTGGCGCACGGGCAAGCCTATGTGTATGCCACCGCCCCACGCTCCTTTGCCGAAACGCTCCAAACGCTGTTGGATGAACTTGCCGAGCAACTGCTAGAGCTACCCTCGCCTGAATTTTAGGCAAAGCCCATGCTGAAGTCCGCCTGCATCACCCCATACCACGCTAGGGCGGTGGCAATCACGGTGTCGTCATGTTGTCCGCTGGGTGCGCTATAGCGGAAACCCCCTTCGCTCATGCGCTCTAGGGTGTAAGCGCGTAGCTCATGCAACAAAACTGGGTCAGGGAGCAAGGTTAGCTCGCGCCGTTCGATGGCGAGTGCCAACCCTTCGATGAGGGGGGGCTTGCTTTTGGCGGTGGTGGCGAAGGGGCGCACCGCCAAGCCTTCCGCTTGTAATGCCTCAATGTTGACGCTCCCGATGCTGTTGGATTCCGCCCAAATGGTGCTGGGTCGCCAGCGTTCCACCGCCACTTGCAACCGCCCACGCTGGAGCGACCACCCGATCTCGTTGAAGCGATCGAGCATGACCATTTGGCGCGTGGTGGCATCAAAGACCACTAGGGCGGTATAGTCGCGCTCGCGCCCCCAATCCACCCCCATCACATACCGATGCCCCACCAACGGCTCGGCAGGGGTGGGCGCACCCACCACCGCCTCTAGCCCACGAAAAACCGCGCCAGCATCCGCCATGAACTGTGCCAGATACTCCTCTTGAAAGATGCGCTCTGGGGTGGAATGGCGGATCACCTCTAACTCGCTGGGCGACACCATCGGGTTTTCCAGCGAGCTAAACTGGAACGATGCCCAGTCAGTTTGGGTGGGGTCTTGCCCGCGTTGAAAGATTGACCAAAACCAGTTATGCCCATACGGGGTACTCAAGAACAACGCCGCCCCTTGACGCTCCAACAACATCGGGCGCACCACTTCATCCCACACCTGCCCCTCCATGAAGGCAGCTTCATCCAGCACCACGAAGTCCAAGCCCGCCCCACGCAACAAATCGGGATAGTGGGTGCTACGCACGGCGATCATGCCACCATTGGGCAAGTCTAAGCGGTGTTCGGTGTTGTTGATGGTGAGGGCGGGCAAGTGCCCCAGCGTGTGCTTAAGATCGCGCCAAACTTGCGCGGTCATGCTGTAGGTGGGGGCAAGCCACCACGTCTTTTCCCCGCGCAAAGCGTGCTCAATCACGGCGATCTTGCCCACTTCAGTTTTGCCAAATCGTCTACCACACGCCACCACGCGGTAACGCGCTCGATGTTTGAGGATGTGGGCTTGGGCAGGGTGGGGGCGCACAAGCGTAATTTTAACCGTCATGCGCTTCGCGCTCCCAGAACGGGGAAGGATGGAGGCTGTCGTCTGCATCACGGAAAATCACCTCCAGCACCGCGTGACCCGTTTGGGCGTGGCGCGCCTCTAGCTTTATCAGGCGATCAAATAGCAACCCTAACGCGCTGGCACGCTGATTGAGGGGAGCGTGTTCAACCTCGTTTAATAACCCGTGTGCCAACTGGACAGCATGCGCCGAGAGTTGTTTTTCCAGTTCTTGTAGGGCAAGCGTGGCGTTATCTATGGGGGTGGGAATCATGACCAATGCCTCCTGTTATGGGTAGGAGTAACTGGCTGGCTCTCCAGCTCATGACGGGTTGGCATTCCCAATCCGTGCCAGTTACTCTTTGAGCATAGGCGTGTGAGGGCAAGAAGGGGAGAACATTTGTTCGCTTAAATGGCACTACGAGGTGCTGTCGTGCAACCACTTGGGGAGGGGTTGATCGGTGAGGCGGATATTTCGCTTTTGCCCCTCCACCCGCTCGATCACCCCTGCCATTTCTAAGCGGTCAAGATGGCGCGAGATGGTGCTGGGCGCCATATAGCACCCCTGTGCGATCTCTTGATACGACGGACACGCGCGATGTTGTTCAAAATACTTCAACAAAAAGCGGTAAATCGTTTGCGTGAGGTAGACGTTTTGTAGCTTGGCATGCTTAATCACAGTGCGCTTCTCCAATCACATTACAAAAAACTCACGCAAGCATATCATAAATTAGAATATATGTTCTATTTGTATGTGGTTTGAAAATCGTTAGAAGACCATTTGCAACCCCTGCCCAACCCACCACAAAGCGCGTCTGTTGGTGGGTTGGGTTGATCTTCACACGTGTACGGAACTAGTTGATGTATTCGCCGGAGCTATACACATAGACGTAGGTGATGGGTGTTTGGGTTTGTGGATCAAGCGGATAAGACGCGGTGCGCGTCCATTCATACACCCAAGCCGAATCACTAATGCTCATATTGACGCACCCGTGACTGCGCCGATACCCAAAGCCATCATGCCAATACGTCCCGTGTAGGCTAATATCCCCGTCAAAGTACATCGTCCATGGCACTGCATCCAAGCTGTAGGCATCGTGTTCTCCCTCGCTGCCGGACATGCTCCCCACCGTGAGGCGATACCACACTTCAAAGACCCCCTCGTTGGTTTCCCAATCGGTTAAGCCACTGGAGATCACCGTGGCGAAAACCGGGGTATCCTCTTCATAGGCGATCAGCGTCTGCTCATATAAGTCCACCGCCACCCAACGCCCACTCACCCCGTCAGGACGCTCTACCGGGAGCGACTTGGCAACAAACCGCTGCTCTACCCATTGATCGGGTCCCACTAGATACCATAGCCACCCGTCCACTTCCACGCTGGCGAAGATGTAAACCAAGTTGTACCGCCATTTCCGTAAGCCCGTCTCTGCCGCTTGCGGTCCGCCAGGATAGGGCGCGGTGAACAGATTCCCCAAAATCCATGCGAAGGGTTCGGGCAAGCCGTCGTCAATGTGTAGCCCGCGCAAGGCGGAAGGCTCCACCGCCACCACATCTTCTGCCCGCACCCATAGCTCGGACTCGGTTTGAATCCAACCGGGGATGTCCGTATTGATGGCGCGAACATAGTTAAAGCCCTGCCCCATCTGCGAAACTCCTGCGCCGTTGGGGGCATCATACAAGATGGGCGAACCGTTCAAGCGGTAGAAGGTGTAATTCTCTAGCGTGATGCTATCGAGGGGGATGGTTGAGTAGGCAGGGGAAGGATGTGCCTGCATGACTGCCATACACAAGTCAGACGGGGTAAGATTTTCCAGCGTGATCCCTGCACACGCTTCTTGAAACGAAACCGTGAGCGGGTTCAGTGGGGTGGTTTGAGCCTGTGCCACGCCCACGAAACCCAGCAACAAACTCAATAGCCAAGTTGTGTATCGCATCCTCATTCACTTTCATGATCTATCGTTTTGATCTCTTGTGGATATGGTAACATAACAAGTTGCTCGTGATAGCGACGCACCACCATTGCTTACCCAACGCTTTCACAATGCAAACGAGGGACGAACGAAGATGAGTGACCATCACATTAGAAGTGGGTTGTTGCGTGGGAGGCATGTGTATTTCAGCTTGCCCACCGAAGCGGACATGAGCACGATGGAAGCATGGTACTTAGACATCGAGTTCATGCGTTATCTACAAATGGGATTACCTAGCTTGGTGAGCGTTCGTGAACTGCGCGAGTGGATGCTCAAGGTGGAGGATTCGCACGGGTTGCCCCGCTATCAAAACCCACCCTACACCATCCGCACCCTGTCTGATGATCGCTTGGTGGGCGTGTGCGCCTTCAAAGAGATGTTCTGGCACATGAACGCATGTAAGCTGTGGATCGGCATTGGCGATCCTGACGACCGCGGGCGCGGCTTTGGCACCGATAGTTTGCGCCTGATGTTACGTTACGCCTTTTTAGAGATGAACATGAACCGCGTCGGCTTAGAAGTGAGCGGGTTCAACGAACGGGCACGCCAAAGCTATGAGCGCATCGGCTTTGTGCACGAGGGCACCCTGCGCGAGTTCATGTATCGAGATGGTAAACGCTGGGATATGCACATGATGGCTATCTTACGCACAGAATGGGAAGCCCGTTATGGGGAGGATCCTTATAGCAATGAGTGAACATGATGATCTGAACGATCTCAATGAGGATGTGGAAGATTACGCCCACATCTGGACGGATGAGCGGTTGTATTGGGTGTTGCTGGGGGACGAAGAAAGCCCCAAGAAGCAAAACTATATGCCGTATAATATCAAGACGTGGCGCGTGTTGGTCTTGGATGATAACTTGCTCCATCGGGCATTGGTGGCGCGGATGATCCAAGAGGGCATCCCGCGTGTGACCGATCAACAAGTATTCGGCAACAAGGTGACGGTCGATTACGGCTACAAGTACAAAGACCCACGCCCCAAGCGCATCAAGAAGACCAACCCGTTTAGCAGTTCCAACCGAACAGGAG
>CAIRDJ010000198.1 GCA_903877335.1 uncultured Chloroflexota bacterium
AACGACCATTGTCTATGTGGTCATCTGGATTGTGATGCTATGGGGAGCTGGATTACGCTTAAAACACATCATGCTAGGTCTTGCCATCGTCTTGATTGCTGCCCCTGTGTTATGGTCACAAATGCAACCGTATCAAAAATCCCGCGTGACAACCTTTCTAAACCCTGCCGGCGATCCTGACGCTTATTTCAATATTCGCCAGGCACTCATCAGCATTGGTAATGGTGGCTTTTGGGGGCGCGGTTATGCCAATGGCACACAAGGGCAACTGCGTTTCTTGCGCGTTCGTCACACCGATTTCATCTTCAGTCAGATTGCAGAAGAGTTTGGTTTTGTGGGAAGTGTCGCAGTCATTACCTTGTTAGGCGTGGTCATCTTCCGCATCTTGCGCGGTGCCCATACAGCGGTTGATCCGCTCGGTTCGCTCATCTGTTACGGGATTGCCGCCAACATCTTCTTCCAAACCGCCGTCTCAATTGGGATGAATCTCAGTTTGATGCCGGTGACGGGGCTAACGCTCCCCTTCATTAGCTCCGGTGGCACCTCGCTGCTCTCCATCATGGCATCAATCGGGTTGGCGCAAAGCGTGATTATCCGCCGACAACAACTGATGTAAGCCTGGCACTATCCGAAACATCTTTCAACACTACAATACAAGTTCTGTGATCTACTTGATAGGAGTACAATCGGTGACTGACAAAGTAAGGGTACGCTTTGCCCCAAGCCCAACCGGTCCAATGCACGTCGGAGGGCTACGCACTGCCATTTTTAATTGGCTTTTTGCGCGTCATCATGGCGGAACATTCATCTTACGCATCGAAGATACTGACCAAAGTCGTTACGTTCCCGGCGCGGTCGATTTGATTTATAACGCCTTTGATTGGATTGGCATGGACATTGATGAAAGCCCGCGTCATGGAGGAGACTTTGGTCCCTATGTTCAATCTGAACGGCTACCATTATATCACGAGTGGGCGCGGTGGTTGGTTGAACATGACAAAGCCTATTATGACTACACCACCTCAGAGGAATTAGAGATCATCAATGACCAACGCAAACGGCAGGGACTTCCTCCCGGCTATGACCGACGTGGGCGCAATTTAACCGAATCAGAACGCATCCGACTGAAAGCAGAAGGTCGCCCAGAAGTGGTTCGGTTTAAGATGCCTCTCTATGGCGAGACGGTCGTCACCGATCTGATGCGCGGCGAGGTCCGCTTCAACAACACCACCTTACAAGACTTGGTACTGCTGAAGTCCGATGGCTACCCCACCTATCATCTTGCCAACATTGTCGATGACCATTTTATGAACATCACCCACATCTTACGCGCCAACGAATGGTTAGCATCTGCGCCCATTCACGCTCAACTTTATGAGGCGTTCGGATGGGACATGCCAGAAATCGCGCATTTACCCGTCTTGCTCAACCCCAACGGAGAAGGCAAATTGAGCAAGCGTAGTGTTGGCTTTGATGCTTCTGGAAAGCGCGTCCCTGTTTTGGTGCAGGAATACCAGGAGCTGGGCTACCTACCCGAGGCAACTATGAACTTCCTCACCAACATCGGTTGGACGTTTGGGGATGGTATTGAGATGTTTGAGGTGGAAGATGCTATCAAGCGTTTCGACATCAAAGCCGTCAATCCCTCGAACAGCGCGTACCCCATTGACAAACTCAACTGGTTGAATGGCAAATACATCCGCGAGAAGTTGGACGAGGCAGACCTTGCCAAGCGCCTACGCCCCATCCTTGAAGCGGCAGGATTCGTGGTAGACGAGCAGAAATTAGTGGGTATTGTCCCTGCGATCAAGTCTCGCATCGAACGTTTAACCGATGCCATTGATATGGCGGGTTTCATCTTCCGTAGCGACTTCACCCCTGCTTCTGCCGAAGCACACATTGAAAAGCAAATGACCGCCGAAAATACCCTCAAGGCATTAGAACTTTCACTGGCTTTACTAGAAGAGCTAGATCCGTTTGAACCCTCCCAGTTAGAAGCACCCATGCGACAGTTGGCAAAGGATCGCGGCTTTAAGGCAGGACAACTGTTCGGGACGTTGCGCACTTCTGTCAGCGCCCAACAAGTTGCTCCCCCGCTCTTTGATACAATGGTCGTGATTGGCAAGGACACCACTCTCGCGCGGATTCGTCTATCCATTGAGATCATGAAACAATTCATCAACTAGCCACTTGAAAAGTGAACTCACCTGTCCTATAGTGTTTGGTAGTTTTGGGAGATAGTTTAACGGCAGAACAGTGGATTCTGGATCCATTAGTCTAGGTTCGAATCCTAGTCTCCCAGCTTACTCGTGCAATTCCATACATGCACTTCCTCCCACCTGCACGTGAATCGGTTGTTCGGGGACCACTTAACCTTTAATCGAACCGGAAGTCATACCTGCCACGATTTGCCGTTGGAAGAACATATACATGATTAAAGGTAAAACGGTGATGACCAGTACATTAGCGAATAACAGATTCCACTGCGAATTGAATTGACTGATGAAACTATATAATGTCAATTGCACGGTGACATTATCTTTACCCGGCAAGAAATACAGCGCACTCGTAAAGTC
>CAIRDJ010000199.1 GCA_903877335.1 uncultured Chloroflexota bacterium
GCCACCAACACCTGTCGCACTTGATCCTCTAAGATGGACTCAATCAACATCTGGTCACGCGCCAACACGCTTCGCAAGCGGTCACGTTCGGTTTGCCATGCAACAATCTGACTGGGGGAAACAGTGGCTTGAGCGGTGGCGGATTCAAGTTGCACCTCCAGTTGTATCACCGCGCCCACCTGTTCAAGATACGTTCGCACGTATTGCGCCCCCTCTTGCGCACTGACCGAACGGTGCAAGCCACGTACCGCTTGTTGCGCCTTCCAAGCCAGCGTCGTTGCCTCCCACTCAATGAAGTTGAACTGTTGCCCACGCAATGCCACCAACATCACAAAATCAGGATGCTCAGTCGGAAGGGTTGAACCACGCACCAAGACGACAAACAAACACAACAAGCTGACCTGTAGCATCACCTTGACCAACCGCGCCAGCATCTTGATCGCCAACACAAAGATTGTTTGTGCCATCCTGTAGGGACTCCTATTCAATCAACCATCCTCGAAAGGGCGATCACCCAAGCCAAGTACAACTTGGGTGATCGGTAGCATGGATTATTTAGGCGCGGAGTTCGCCTTGCACTTGCGTTTGTAATGCCTTCACGATTCGCTTATGTAGGTTTGCCACCTCTTTATCCGTGAGGGTGCGTTCATCGGTTTGATAGGTCAAACTGTAGGCGATGCTCTTCTTGCCGCTTGGGATAGGTTCACCCATATACACATCGAACAAGCGCACCTCTTTGAGTAGCTCGCTTCCTGCTTCCATGATGACCTGTTGCACTTCCCCAGCGGAGATGTTGGCATCCACCACAACCGCAATATCCTGTAGGATCGGGGGCGTGATGGGGAGGGGTTCAAGTTTCATCACGTTCACATGTTGCAAAAGCGCGTCCAAGTCAAATTCTGCCGCCATCACCGCCACCTTGCCAAAGCCGAACACGCGCGACACACGCGGATGCAATTCACCAAACACCCCAATGGATTGCCCTGCCAAGATCAACTCGGCACTACGTCCGGGATGGAAGGTGGTGTGTTGGCTTCGTTGAACCGTGTAATCGGTGATGTGTAGCGCATCCAGCATGCCCTCAACCAACCCCTTCATATCGAAGAAGTCCATCACCCCATCTGAAGGGGTTGCCCAGTGCGTGATGGGTGAACGCTTGCCCAGCATCAACAACCCTAGACGGCGGGGTTCATCAGGGAGGGGTTGCCCCTCACGCTTGAAGTACACATTGCCAATCTCAAAAACCGCTTGACGGTCAAAATAGCGGGCGTTCTGGTGGGCATTATCCAGCAGGTTTGCCAACAAGGTATGACGCAAGACAGTTTTATCGGCAGAAATGGGGTTTGCCATCTCGACATAGGGATGATTGGGCAAGCACGATACCTCACCAGGGGGGACAAGCAATGCCTCACGCTCGGGCGTGGTGAAACGGTAGCTGATATTTTCCTGCAACCCCAGTGCCACCAAAATATCACGTAGCCATTCTTCTAGCTCAAATTGGCGATTGCCCAACTGTGCGGGCATTTCGTCGGCAATGATGCTATTGGGGATGTTGTCATAGCCATTGATGCGGGCAATCTCTTCCAGCAAGTCCGCTTGTCCAATCACCCCCGCGCTGATGTCCATGCGGTGATCGGGCACACCGACGCGCAACGAGTTCTTGGTGCGTTCGACAGCAAACTCAAGGCGACGCAAAATGTCTGCGGCGGTGTCAATATCAAACTCCATGCCCAAAACGCGGTTCACATCCGCAATCTTGAGGACAATCTCAATTTGCTCTTGTGGGCGTGGGTAAACATCCAACACCCCATCTGCCACCTGTCCGCCACCCGTCAAGCGCATGAGTTCGATGCCACGCTTCACCCCCAGCAATGCTTGTGAAGGATGGACTCCACGGCTAAAGCGCGTGCCAGCTTCGGTGAAGAGTTTGAGCGCGTGAGTGGTCTTGCGAATATTGATGAAGTTCCACGCCGCACCTTCTAGTAGCACGTTGGTGGTCTGTGCGTCAATCTCACTATCGGCACCGCCCATCACCCCACCGATGCTCAACACCCCTGCTGTGTCCGTCACCAACATGGAGAAGGAGGGTAGCTCGCGTTGAACCCCGTCCAGCGTGGTGAGCGTCTCTCCGTCATGTGGAAGGCGCGTGATGATGGTAGGGGTGTTGCCGTTGGCACGTGCCACCAGCTTATCGTAATCAAAAGCGTGGAGCGGTTGCCCCAATTCAAACGTGATGTAATTGGTGACATCCACCAAGTTATTGATTGGGCGTTGCCCCACCAAGCGTAAGCGACGTTGCATCCATTCTGGAGAAGGTTGTACTTGGGTATGGCGAAGCAACATGCCCACAAAGCGCGGGTTCAGCTCAATATCCCGAATGACGATTTCAACCGCGCCCCCAATGGGAACACCGAATTGCCCCCCAACTTCAAAGGATGGGTAACGCAATTCTTTATCCAACAAGGCAGCAACCTCACGCGCTACGCCGATCATGCTAAAGCAACGCGCAAGGTTGGGGGTTAGCTCAACCTCAAAGACAACATCCCCAAACACATCTTGTAGCGGTGTGCCGGGTTGATGAGGTTTGCCATGTTGGTCAGTTGGTTGGTCATGGAAGAGGATGATGCCCTCATGTTCTTCTGACATGCCCAGTTCTTTTTCGCTGCACACCATCGACTTATTGTAGATGCCACGCAATTCCTTGCCTTTGAGGATCATGCGCTTCAATTCGTCGCTGTGACCGTCCCAAACTTCTGCCCCTTCGAGGGCAAGCCCCGTCCATAGAGGCGAAGCAAACCGCCCCTGATCTTTGTAAGCAGCAAGGTTGGGCGCACCCGTCACCACCTGCTCCGCTTCGCTTGCCCCAAAGTCCACTGTGGCAATGACCAGCTTGTCCGCGTTGGGGTGTTGCTTCACTTCCCAAACTGCCCCCAGAACAATCCGTTCCCGATCCCATACGAGATGGTCAGAGGGGGGCATCATCACCCCATCGGGTTTATTTTGGGGAACGCCAATATACTCGATCGAAGCCACCTCTAAGCCGGCGGTCGTCAACCGTTCCGCCAATAGCTCTGGGGCAATATCAATATCTACATACTCTTTTAACCACGATAAAGGAACGCGCATCACTTCATTCTCCGTTTAGAATTGATCCAAGAACCGAGCATCATTGCTCCAGAAATAGCGAATATCACGGATGCCGTGCTTCAATAAGGTGATGCGCTCCGGTCCCATGCCGAAGGCGAACCCGCTCCACTGCGTGGGATCATAGCCGCCGTTCTGTAAAACAGTAGGATGCACCATCCCACTCCCCAAAATTTCTAACCAACCGGAATATTTGCACACGTTACAGCCCTTGCCCCCGCACAAGAAGCACTCAATATCCACTTCCATGCTTGGCTCGGTGAAGGGGAAGTATGAGGCGCGGAAACGTACCCCTGTTCCCACCCCAAACATCCGTTCAGCAAACGCGGCAATCGTCCCTTTGAGGTCACTCATGCGGATGTTGCGCCCAACTACCAAGCCCTCCATCTGGTGGAATTGTACCTCGCTACGGGCGGTAATTTGCTCAAACCGATAACACATGCCCGGCAAGATCACCCGAATGGGGCGCGTCCCGTTTTCCCCAAGTTCACGCATGGCGCGGATTTGTCCGGGGGAGGTGTGCGTGCGCATGATGATGTTAGGTTCAGTGGTGTAGAAGGTGTCCTGCATGTCACGCGCGGGGTGATGGGGTGGCATGTTCAACAAGGTGAAGTTGGTTTCATCATCTTCCACATCACGGCTACGATAAATCTGAAAGCCCATCTCCCCCCAAATGCGGAACAAATCGCGGAAGGTGCGCGTAGAAGGATGTAAGCCCCCCACCTTCTGTTGACGACCAGGGAGGGTAATGTCAATCTGCCCTTCTTGCAGGTCGGTGGCTAACTCTTGTTCTTCAACTTGGGCGGTGCGTTCAAGGTGAGCGGCGGTTAACGCCTCTTTCACTTCGTTAGCACGCTTGCCAAATGACGGGCGATCCTCTTTGGGAATGCCCCCCATGTTACGTAGCAAGAGGGTTAGCTCGCCCTTTTTGCCTAGATAACGGATGTGCCATTCGTGCAAGCTGGCACTGTCGGTTAGGGCTTCAAGTTCTGCTAACCCCTGCCCATACAACGATTCAAGTTGCTCTAGCATAAAAAGTCTCCATCATGGTTGATATAGCCTAAAACAAAAAACGCACCCATCCCAACAGGGACGAGTGCGCTTGGTTGCAAACTCGCGGTACCACCCTGCTTGACGCTCCTGAATGAGCATCCAGCTTTTATGCCCCTTAACGCAGTGCCTACGGACTCAACTACTCATCTAAAGCGGGTAGCTTTGATTTTCCCCAAGTCGGCTCGTGAGTGAATTCTACCCGACGCAACCCTGCCCCGCTCTCAATCACGGCGGTGGCTCCCTGTTGGGACGTAAATGGATAGACTGTCTCCGTCAACGCCTTTCTATGTACGATTTTGTGGGGTTTTCTGGTTTTGTCAAGGACACAATAGGCATGTGCCTTTAACAACAAGACTTATCAAGTGGCGTTGACATCGCGTGTTGGCGACGGTTGGATCAAGGTTGGTCATCTACGTCATATGGCGTATACAAAAACGCTATTCAGCCCACTATATTCAAGGTGTGGCATGTATTGATGTCACAATAATCTTAACTCTCAACCTGCGCTAAGGAGCAACATAATGAAAATTCGATCCATAATTTTGTCTGCCATCTTCCTCTTTGTTTTAAGTGCGCTCAGTGCACCTATTTTCGCCCATGAGGGGCGTGAAGTCGCCGAATATGAATTACATTTTGGTTGGCGCGTGGAACCTGCCTATGCTGGGCTACTGAACGGTCCAGAGGTATTTATTGCTGTCCATCAGCATGAGGGCGAAGCCACCCCTGAAACACCTGTGGACATCAGCACGCTTGAAGTGAATCTTCAGGCTGAAGTCACCTTTGGCGATCAAACAACCACCCTCACCTTCCGCCCAGCATGGGGAGAAACCGGTCACTACATCGCAGAATTGATTCCCACCTTGCCCGGTGATTATAGCTTCCACCTGACAGGGACAATTGGTGATGTTGCAGTGGATGAGATTTTTACCTCTGCTGATGGCGAATTCAGTAGTGTTGAGCCGACAACTGATGTGATGTTCCCATCACTCCCTGCCGTAGATAACGCCCGTATAGAAGCCCTCGAAGCGCGAATTGCTGAACTGGAAACGCTGGTGGCGGAACTTCAAGGCAATTAATTCTGCAGAGATTAGCAGAAATGAAGGACGGGAAACTAACTTCCCGTTTTTCATCTTGAAGGAGACCAAATGAAACACCTTAAGATTTTGACTGTGGGGTTAGGGATTTGGTTCCTGTGCTTCGGTGTGCTTCCGGTGTTGGCTCATGCGAACCTATCCCATTCAGAACCACAAGCCAATTCCTCTCTCAATGTGTCACCGTCCGAAATACGCATTTGGTTTACCGAACCCGTTGAGCGCAACTATAGCCAGATAGTATTGCGCAATGTGGATGGGGCAATCGTTGATCTGATGGATAGTCGGGTTGACGATGGCGACCCTCAACAATTGTATGTTCCGCTTTCGCCACTACCCAATGGCTTATATACGGTAAGCTGGCGGGTTGTTTCGGCGACAGATGGACATCCCACCAATGGAAGTTTTGCTTTTGGCGTTGGGGTTGCCGTCACCATACCCACCCCTGCCATTGTGATTGATGAAACGGTGCCGTTGCACGGGGTGCTGGTGCGTTGGTTAAACCTCGTGAGTTTCTCACTCATGATCGGTGTTTTGGGGTTCATCCTGTTTGTATGGCAACCCATCACACCAGAGGAACAGCCCCAGATCACACACTTCTTAGGGAGATTACTGCTCGCGGGGTGGCTATTTAACGGGGTTGCCGGTGTATTGATGCTGTTATTGCAGGCATCGGTTTCGTTCAATAGTTCATTGCTAGAGACATTGGGACATCCAACACTTTGGAACTTTGTGACCACCTCCGCATTTGGCAGGCTGTGGCTCATACGCCTAACACTGTGGGGAATCGGTTTGATGCTGTTGGGACAACCACGCCGAAAAAATTTCTTCCCATTGCTTTTCATCTTGGGGATAGGAATTGTACTCACGCAAAGCCTGTTTAGCCATGCAGCGGCAGCCCCTGATACGCTAGTAGCTGTGATTGGGGATGGGTTGCATCTGTTTTTAGCATCACTTTGGATCGGTGGGATAGTGTCCTTTGTCGCGGTGATAGCCCAAATTCACCCACATGATACAGCGTTGACCACTCGCATGGTTGGCTATTTCTCTAACTATGCACGGGTTGCTGTTGCCGCCTTACTCGTCACTGGTATTTACGCCACATGGCTTCAGGTCGGCTCGCTTGAGGCCCTGTTAAACACCGTCTATGGACGTGCGTTACTCATCAAACTCGTGCTCTTCATCCCACTGTTGAGTATTGCGGCGGTTAACTTGTTGGTGACTCATCGGTACTTACAAGCGGATCAGGTGGTGTGGGTTGGACGACTCCAAAACCTCATTGGTTTAGAAGTAGTGCTTGCACTGGGCATTCTTGTCGCTGTGGCTGTGATGACCTCTGCACCACCAGCGCGAGGCATTCAAGCAGAGCGCGAAGCCATAGCTAAAGTTGAGTCCACACAAGCACATGCAACTGGCTATTTCGGCATGGAAACCGTGAATAATCAGATGATTCATCTGCAAATTACGCCAGGCTATGTTGGGGAGAATAAGTTTATCATCACCCCATACGACGAAGCAGGGAATCCTATTACAGATGCGTCTCTCATTCGGCTACGGTTCGATTATCTTGACCAAGATTTAGGCAGAAGCGAATTGCGCCCCCAGTATGATCCTACACTCAGTGCTTATGTGATTGCAGGCAACAACTTCAGTACAGTCGGGCATTGGCGTATACGGATGACGATCCAACGCCCCCAGCAATTTGATGTTGTGACAGATTTTGAGATAGAAATTACCACGCCCCCTCCACCTATAGCCCCTGTTGTGGAGGATTCACTGCCATACCTCGCACGAGTCATCGCAACCAGCGTAACGGGGTTGCTGCTTATCGGACTGGGTGGATTTTTCGGCTTCCAATCCCACCGAAATCATGAGTTCGGCAAGAGTGGGGTATCCGTGCTTTGCCTCATCATTGGGGTGCTATTCCTCCTCAGCGGTGTAATGATTGCATGATGCCTTGCTTTGTATGGTGGGGTGACAAAGGGACGCATCTTTAGCCACTAGATTGTTGGTCATCTTATGAGTAGGTGTGATCCGCCCGAGTCACCGCTAATCAACCCGTTGGCATGGGCAGAGCTATACGCCAAATGGCGTAGTAGACAGGGGTGGGAAACCGCTTACAATGATATGCTGATGATATTGTAATGCAGGTGCAGTGTGATGACGCGCTTGATATTGGTGGAAGATCATGTGATGGTAAGGCAAAGCATCCGCACCTTTTTGGAGGGAGCGGGGCTTATAGTAATTGGGGAGGCGGGGACAGGCGAAGAAGCATTACACCTTACATTTGCGCTAAACCCAGATGTGGTTGTTATGGACATTCATCTGCCTGATATGAATGGGATTGAGGCAACCCGTCGCATACGTCGCCAACACCCCTCAGTACGAATCGTCATTTTAACTGCGTATAATGAAATGGGATATCGGCGAGCACTAGATGAAGTCGGGATACAAGCCTTTGTGGTAAAAACCGCTGAACTTGCCGAATTGCTAGTGATAATTCAGCAGGTGGTCAAGGCAGATGAGCTTACGCAGTCAAGGGTAGCAACAACAGAAATATCCAGTGATTTCCGCCTTACTGAGCGGGAGCTGGATGTGTTGATTTGTGCGGCTCGGGGTTGGACGAATAAACAGATTGGCGTACATCTTGAAATTTCTGACCGAACTGTACAAGTGCATCTACAAGCTATCTATCAGAAAATGCAAGTAGCCAGTCGCACCGAAGCGGTATCTCGTGCGTTGGCATTAGGTATTATTCCGTTGGTCAATGGAGAATCCTCATGAATCATAATATGTCAACACATATCACACAGATGACGCACTACGATGGGATGTTGCACTGGTGCTCTTGGCTAGCGGTTGTTGTCCTTATCATGTGGGTTGTTTGGGTCGTTTACCGCGTGTTGCTTCCCCTTCAGCGTTTGTCTCGCTTGACAACAACGCTCACTGAAGGGGACATCCCGTCTTTTGCTCAGCCGGTTGGGGGCATACGAGAAATTGAACAGTTACGGTGTTCCCTGCAGCGGATGAGCGAGCAATTACAAGCCGGTCAACGGCGTGAAGTCGCCTTTCGCAATAGCCTTGCAGAAGGGCAAGAGCAAGAACGACTCCGCATTGCCCGCGAAATTCACGACGATACCATACAAAAATTGATCCTCGTGACTCATAGCCTTGAACGCGCGACCAACAGCATTGAGTCCACTCCCCCACCGTTAAACCACATCACGCACGCCCGTAAGCAGTTGATCGTGGTGATTAATGATCTGCGCGAATTAATTACCCACTTGCGCCCGACCTTGTTGGATGAGTTAGGGTTAGTTGCCGCCTTAGAAGCCTTGTGCGAGCAATATCCCCAAGTCCACTTTAGCCTCATCGGACAGTGCTCTTCAATCACCGCCGACCATGCGCTGGCGTTGTTTCGTGCTGCACAAGAGGCTTTGCGCAACGCCCAGCACCATGCCCATGCCAATGATATTTGGGTCACATTAACCTACACTCAGGGATCGGTGATGTTGGATGTCCGTGATGACGGAGTTGGGTTCAACGTTCCCAATCAGTTTCAGGGATTGGCAATGAATGGTCATTTTGGATTGCTCGGTATTCGGGAGCGCATTCTACAATTAGGTGGTAGCCTCAAAATCAGCAGTGAAATACAACATGGCACACACCTTTACGCTTACGTTCCGCTGGTAAGCACACCAACAACTGCCTAATCAAACAGCAATAAGCGTCGGTAGCACAAGAAGATAGTCTATTCTTCTGTGATGCGTTTGATGATGTGATGTATGTGCTGACTGTATCGGTCTCCGTGAACCAGACTGACTATTGGCATTGACATCGTGACCTCGAAAGAGGTGATAGAAAGAATCAGAGGTGTCAAAAAATAAGGGGGAAACCACACAACTTTGCAGATCGTCACCAAAGACGACCTGTACAAGGCACAACCCTCTGATGCCAACAGTTTACGGTTTAGCGGAGGTAGACATGGCATCATGGCGAAAAAGTGCAATTCACCCTCGTGTGACTCGTATCGAAGCCCTATAAACCAAAATTACCCCTTGTGACCCATTAAAGTCTGTTTAAGACTATCAATCATGCTTGACCCCCTTTATCAGTCGTGCTAACTTTTTCGAGATTCCTAAGGAGACAGCGGATTGACAACCCATACCCTTAACCAACCCAAACTAAAGATTGAGCCGGGCGCAGTTTATTCTCGGCAAGAAGCAGCAGAAGCGCTCGGAATCAGTTTGAGCACGCTCAAGCGACTCATCAAGAAAGGGCATCTTCAGGCGAGCAAGCCGAATGGAATGCGTCGGGTATTCATCACAGGCGAAAGTATCATCGCCATGTTAAGCCAAACGAGCCTAGAGCAAATTGCGTAACTTTTCGATAGTTGTTTAAGTTCAACCGCAATAACAGTGGTGCACCTGCTAACTCCGCCGATACTCCCCCCACCGTGCCTGTTGCGATTCGCAAGTTAGGAAGTTAATTTGGAGGTAGCCCGCCTGTGCGCCCTTATGAATGACGAAAAGAACGGTTTCTCAATTCAGCTCTGCCTGTCGATGAGGTTAGAAGGTGGGCGACGACATGACTTAACTAACAATAGCGCGCTGCAACTGTGGACTGTTGCGTGCAACACAACGCCATGGTCAGCATCAACGTCGAGAAGCGTCGTTTCAACCTTGCCCCTGATTCTATAAGCCGTGAATGACCCTCCCTGTCAAAAGCATTCCTAGCTTGTCAAGGTGGGTTTTGCAAAAACAACCAGGTTTCTTAACCTTTTCTTCATGAGTTTCGGTTATACTTTAACATTATAGGGTGGCTTTTTTGCTACGTCCTAAACGCTTACAGGTTTGAAGCATAAGAGGTAAAGTCTGTGTCCACCATGCAAGGACGAGTTCTACTCCTCAACGGAAGCACGTGGGAACCGCTTTCCGTCATTAGTATTCCGCGTGCCATCAATCTATTGCTCAATGAAAAGGCGATCATCATTGAACAAAGTGGGCACAAACTTCACACGGTGAGTGATGTGGTAGAAGTTCCATCGGTCATTGCATTGCGCCGATACGTCAACGTCCCTCGCCGTCAGGCACACTGGAGTCGTCGTGGGGTGTTGGTACGGGATGAATTCACCTGCATTTATTGCGGTGTCCAATTAGGGGAAACACGACGCGGTAAAGTCATGACCAAGAGCAACTTCACCGTAGACCATGTGGTTCCAAAATCCCGCAATGGGAAAGATACTTGGACGAATACCGCGTGCGCTTGTGATGATTGTAATCATCGCAAAGGAAGTCGCCTGCCCAATGAAGCGGGAATGCGCCTGCGCTGGGAGCCTAAACTCCCCAGAACAAGTTACTTGGTGATTGCCGTCGGCACGGGTCCAGAAGTCTGGAAGCGATACGTCGAAATCGAGTGACGCTTGAAAGCCATTAAGTGAATAACCTCTCGTGCTCTCAGTAGCTTCTATCCTGGAGTAGTGCTTTATTTTGCGCCCATTTCCCCCTGTTATTACACACCTCAACCCGTCATGTTTATCCTCTGATGGGCAATGCCTACAACTTTACCCTTTTAATTAATGTAAACGAGACGGTCATAGCGACACAGCGCACTAGCTTTCAATCGTAGGAGGAATGGAATGGGAACATCTCTAGTTTCTTTGCACGGACTCACCAAACCATTCCACAGTAGACACTTCGATCCACCATCACCAAGCTCACAACATGCGACGACTGTCAAGCTGCACTGTTGCCAACCGCAGTTTTAATGACCTTTAGCGTTGTTTTCTTCGCCCTCGCAGTAGCGCGTTTCCGCTACGATTGAGGGATATGCTCTTGCAACCACTGCACAATAACCTGCACCAATTGTGGGTTACTGTGTAGCTGATCTGCTGTGGACAGGTTGCCCTCCACCCATTGCACGCTGGCGTTGTCCCCCACGCTGGCAAGGATCCCATTGGCAGTTGTCACCAAAGTAGGTTGAGTTTGGTCAACAACCAACAACAATGAGCGTCCCCTCAAGCTCACCAAAGAAGCAAGCGCGGTGGCGGTGGGGTTCGGTTGAAAGACCACCAGCGCATCACAACGCAAATCTTGCGCACATCCCACCAACGCGGATTCTGCACTGTTGGCATCTGCCAACACTCCCAAGCGTGAGGGGTCAAGTTGTGCGGTATCACCCAACGCCAAATCAGAGAACGAATCCATCACATCGGTGAACGTCACTACATCAAACGTCACCGCATTCACCACCAAGACCACCACCCCTTGATCGCGCCAGTGCGCCCATTGTGAAGCTGTGTTCTCGTCAGTAAGCGCGGTGAAGACCACCAAGCCTGCCACTCGCCCAACCGATGGCGTTATGAGTAGCCCTTGCACTGTCGTGCCATTCGAGAGGGTTAACTGCACCACTTGATAACCGTCTTGGCTTGCCAACACGAGGGGCGGAATGGCGAGATTATTGGGCAACGCCGCCACAGTGGGATCATTTGAGCCAATGCCATCCTGATAACCGCTGGGCAATTCCGTTGCCAAGAATGGCGAGAACGCCACAGTCGGGGGTAAGGTGGGGGCGGTGAAGGCGCGGGTTGGGGGTGGTGTGGGAATGTCAAAGGCACTACATCCCACCCCCACTAGCAACGCCAACCAGATCAGTGACTTACTCATTCGGAATCGGTTGGGCAAAGACAATCATCCGTGGGCAGGTGTCTTCAAAGGGGGAACAATCGGTGTCCCCATAAAAAGCATCCACTTGAAACCCGCTGACCTGCAACAGTAATTGCACCTCATACGGGAAGAAATAGCGGAAGAGCGTGGGCGCGGTGGTGCGCTTCAGCGTTCCATCCTCGGTAATCTCATCGTAAATCCACAAGACGCGCATCAGTTGGCTCGTGCGGTCTAGTGTGCTAACTGCCTGTTGCATGACCATGTGCCCGTTGACAGGCTCAATGAAAGTACGCTCTAGCGTGATCGCATCGCTATCAGCTGTTGCAAACGTCTCGCCCGCGTTGGGCAGATCTATCACCAACAAGCCATCTTCTGCAATGAGGGAACGCATCCGCCGCAGTAAAGCGATTTGTTGA
>CAIRDJ010000200.1 GCA_903877335.1 uncultured Chloroflexota bacterium
AGGGCATAGGGGAGGGCGAACAACCACGCCGCGGCGGGCATGTTGGGCGTGCCAATGCTGGACGGCATCCCCACTGTTGGGAATACGCCATCACGGGCGAAGTTGAGCGCGATGAGCGACAGGCGTGCCTCATCAAAGGCGAACGCATGCGCCCCGCTGAACCCCAAGCGTAGCCAACCCGCCACGCCCAACAACGCCACCCACCCCACTACGCGCCAGAATGCTACTCTTGACATGCGCCCATTCGGTCAAGTTCAATCAACCATAGCCCGCCGTTCACGCCTGTTGCTGCAATCGCCAACTGTTGATAGTCGGGGGAAATTTCCATGTAGGCGCGGTCAGAGGTGCTCAAGCTAAAGGGTAAGGGGGTCAAGTCAAACAGTTCAGAGGCTCGGCGATCATAGCAATACAGGTGCGGATTGCCGTCTTCGGTGGGCAAGACGAACAAGAGCGCATCCTCCACTTGTAGCCCTCCGCGTGATTTGACGACGGGGGCAGGGAAGTTATTGCCGGGCAAGTTCTCCCATTCAAACAACAACTCATAGCGATCAGTGGCAACGGGTTTCAAGTAGTAGCCAGTCGGGTTGGTTTCCTCCCCAAACTGACCGCTGATGATAACGTGCGAAGCATCTGGCAACACCCCCGGCACCGTCACGGAAGGAATGCTATACCGTTGGGGGGTGCTAGCATATTGTCCCGCGCTACTTGCCACCAAGTAGGTCACTTGATCGCCGAACGCGCCGTAATAGTAGGCAATGAACCGCTCGTTCGGAAACCAATTGATCCCCTGTAGCGTGCTACGGAATAGCTCATCATCCAGTAGGCGACGGTACGTGCCGTTTGCTTCTGCTGTGATGAGGTCGTTCAATTCGGTTTGATGTACCAGTCGGTTGCCATTGGGCGCAAAGCTGATGTATGAGCGGTTGAACAAGGTATCATCTAGGAGTTGAAGCCGTTCGCGCACGACGGGATCGGTCACGAACGCGGCGCGGGGATGCTCAATCTCATTGAGGGTATCTGTTGCGGGGTCAAATTCAGACCATTCCCACGCGGTGAATACATCTCGATAGCATCCTTCGGCAAAGCGCAACACCGTTTGTGCCGAAGCACCTTCTTCGGCTTCAGTCGTCACCCATTCTAAACGCACCACTTCTCGATCCACGATCGGGATCACCCCACGCAGGGCGGTCTCGCCAATCGGCGATGCTTGTGTCGGGAGCGCAGTTTGAGTTAAGAAGAACGCAAAGGTTTCAAGCTGAGCATCGGCTTCATAAACATCCAAAGGCGCAAAAAAGCGTTGTGCGTGCTCGGGTTTCAGGACGAAATCGGGAGGCGTGTTTTCGTTACATTGGTTAACCAAGATGCCAAAGGCTTCTGCCACCAATTCACCCTCTGCGGTGTAGCCCTCCGCAAACAGGCTAACATTTTGAAACGCTTCCTCGGTGCTGGTATTGTGTACCACCCCGCTTAATACCAACTGATTGACCCCAAATGCGTCGCGCTGTTCAAGCACTTGGTATTCACTCACCACTAGGGCAGGTTGCTCCTGTGCCAAGGTTGCCCCATGTATCCCCCCCAGCATCACCACGACTAGACCACCAATACGCCAATTCATCACAGTTTTTACATCCATTGTTCAGCATTCCACAAATTATAATCAGCGTTCCATCCTGAAACCTACCCTGCATCAACAATCGTTAACTGGAATAAATGCCAGTTTGTTCTTATCATGTTATCAGCATCGGATTGAATCATATAAAGTAAAGCATCATGTCGCTCAAGCACTATGTTATTGCACAATTTATAGAACGCTTTCACACTCCCCCGACGTTTGTGGTACGTGCGCCAGGGCGGGTGAACTTGATCGGAGAACACACCGATTATAATGATGGTTTCGTTTTGCCAATGGCGATTGAACATGCCGTGTGGATAGCCCTCCGCCCCAACGCCACCCGCACCCTCAACCTCGCCTTTGTTGACTTCGCTCAACACAGTAGTTTCAACTTAGACCAATTTGAGCGCGGGGCATTTGCGCCCATTGAATACGTCAAGGGCATGGCGCAAAAACTCCTCGACGATGGTTATGAGTTGGTCGGTTGGGAGGGGGTCATGAGTGGGAATGTGCCGGCAGGGGCAGGGTTGTCGTCGTCCGCTGCGGTGGAAATGGCAGTCGGGCAGGCATTCCAAGCGGTGTCTGGGTTTCGCATCTCCCCCCACCAATTGGCTCAACACGGGCAATGGGTGGAAAATGAATGGCTGAAGTTGAAGTCCGGCATCATGGATCAGATGATCTCCGCTAGTGGGGTGGAAGGGCACGCGCTCTTAATTGATTGTCGCTCCTTAGCAACCCAACTTGCCCCGCTCCCAACTCACAGCGCGGTGGTGATTATGGACACAGGCACGCGCCGTAACCTGGTGGACGGCAAGTATAACGAACGCTTCAACGAATGTGCCCAAGCCTGTCGCGCCTTAGGGGTGAATAAGCTACGCGATGCAGATTTATCCCTGTTGGAAAATCACGCTGGTCAGCTTGATCCGCTCATCTATCGCCGTGCCCGCCATGTCATCAGCGAGAACGCGCGCACCTTACAAGCGTGTGAGACGATGCGCCGCGATGATGCCACCCAACTAGGGCAATTGATGAATGCCAGTCACGCCAGTTTGCGAGATGATTTTGAGGTCTCGGGGGAAGCCCTCAATGAGATCGTAGAGATTGCCCAAGCGCAAGCCGAATGTTTTGGCGCACGCATGACAGGGGGCGGCTTTGCGGGTTGTGCGGTTGCGTTGGTCAACCGCGAGCATGCCAACGCCTTTGCCGAGCGCGTCTTGCACACCTATCGGGAAGCCTACTTCAATGATCGTCCAAGCATGCCCAACGATGCCACCCCACAATTGTATGTGTGTACGCCCTCACAAGGCGCACAAATTCTAACAGACTGAGAAGGGGCACACCATGATTGAACTTCCGCCACACAATTGGTTAGTTTACGGGCATGATTGGGCAGTCAATCAGTTGCGCAAAAGCCTGCACCATAACCGCTTGCGTCATGCCTACTTAATCAGCGGGACAGATTCAATCGGAAAACGCACGCTTGCCTATTCGCTGGCAATGGCGATCAACGCCCCACACGCCCAGCAAGCGGGGAACATCGACTTTGATAAACGCGCCAGCAAACTCATCATGAGTGGCAATCACCCTGATATTGTGGTAGCTGAACACGACAGCAAAACGGACGCGCTCAAGATTGAGGCAGTGCGCGAGGTCACCAATAGACTTGCGCTCAAACCGTTTGAAGCAACCTACCGCATCGCCATCATGGACGACTTTGAAAAAGCGGGTCATCAAGCGCAAGATGCACTCCTCAAAACGTTGGAGGAAGCCCCCGAACGCGCCATCTTGATCTTGCTGGTTAACAATTCGGACAAAATTCTTGCCACCATCATCAGTCGCTGTCAGATCATTAACCTGCGCCCGCTTTCCTTAGAGGACTCCCGCCACACCCTCATCCATCATTACGCGGTCCCTCCCGATGAGGCAGATTTGCTGGCTCGCATTTGTGGGGGGCGCATTGGATGGGCAATACAGGCGCACCGTGACCCGTCCATCCTAGAGCAACGGACGGACGCGCTCAACTTGTTAGAGCAGATTCTACGCGGGAAACGCGCCAAACGTTTTGCCAGTGTGGAGGAGATCAGCAAAGACAAGCTGCTGACTTTAGTGGTGTTGCACTTCTGGATGAGCTATTGGCGCGATTTGATGATCGTCACACAACGTGTTCCCTTGCCCATCACGAATATTGATCGGCAGGACACATTGACCGCCCTCGCGCAAAACGTCGTGGTGGAACGGCTACAAGCAGCTATCCTTGCCACGCGCGACACCGCCCAGTCCATCCGTGATACCAACGTCAACGTGCGTCTTGCGTTGGAAAACCTAACCCTGCGCTATCCCTACTTATGACGTAGGCATAGCCCTGATAAAGAGGAGGGCGCGACTATGGGTGAGCAAATCCACTATTCTTGAGATGTTCCAATACAGATTGCCAGTTGTGGCGGTCACATTCGATGACCGTTGGGTCATCCCAGAAGGCAAGGGCGATCGTGTAGAAATCCTCCCCTCGTAGGCGGTAACGTTGCCACACCTCGCGCCGCGCGTGAAAGTATGTCCACACCAACCACGCCGTTTGAATGTGAATGAGCGAGCTAACCAGGTAGCCTAAACGCGCCTCGCGTGCGTGTTTGCTTTGCGTCGCTTGATACAGGTCATGCAACCCCTTGAGGAAGTTGGCGGTGCCGGGCGTATCGTAATGTTGAAAGGCGGACTGGATTAAACCCTCATCAGGAGGGGTGGCGGTCATCACCATTTGCACCAGCACTTTACGTGCCCAAACTTCCCCCGCATGTTCGCCCTCAAAAATGTCACAATAAGCGTATGCGGCATCCGTAACGATGCTAAGCGCAGTGATAAATTCCATTTGGATGAACACCTTACGGAGCAGGTATGCCTTTTGTTCCTCGTTGCGTTGTTCAACCGCGCTCCAAAGTTGTGCCAAGTCGGACGATGGCATCATGCCGGTTGCTCCATAAATTCAACCAATTCCACGTGATGCGCCGCCGCATCCTCCCCCAAGGTTTGCAACCATTGCGCATATCCCTCGCACTCATTGATCTGTTCTGGGATGACACGCAGGGCACGCACGTGCAACTTATCCACCATTTCGTGTAATTCCTCTAGCGACTGCTCCCATGTTTGCGTAGCACGAAACGCAACTGCCGCCGCGTTAAAGTCATCGACATCCCCATATTCCCAAGTGTGCAACTCGCCAAGATCAAAGCGGTCATATTGATGGAACGCATACAGAATCCATGCGCTCAAATGCTCCATCACCTGCTTGGCAGACCACACCCCACACGCCCCGGCACGCAAGCAGTGGCTCGCAGGGTAGGTGTTGACAAACGTGAGGAATTTTTGAAAGTTTTCATCGAAGGTGGCAAGGGCTTGTCGGAATTGTTCGGTGGGCAACAGTATCTCATCCATGTTGGATGTATCCTTATTTGACATCATCAAGAACCCCCTACTTGGACAACATCGCCAAAACCCGAGCATGCAAGGGAGCAGATGCCGCTAACACTTCTTGCCCAGTGAACAGCTTGGTATCGTTTCCGCTATAGTCGCTGGCAATTGCCCCTGCCTCACGGGCAATTAGCACCCCCGCCATGAAATCCCACATGCCCTGATCTTGCTCAAA
>CAIRDJ010000201.1 GCA_903877335.1 uncultured Chloroflexota bacterium
CCCGGTACTGTTTTGGTGCGCCCTGTGTGCAGGCTACAGCGCTGGCACCCACTAATCTGGGTTGCCAGGTCATTAATACCAGTTTCGTTCATGGTAAAGTTTGTCCCTTGATTGCCAACATGAATTTATACGGTATCATAGCGAAAACGCCCACTTTTACAACCATGTTGACGCGCCAAACACAGCATGTGGAATATCTTTTGTGGTAAAGATATAGACTCTTCTTACTTGTTCGTGCTCAGACTCTGCCTAGTGGTTCAATTCATGCTTTTGGCGTGCGGGGTTCAATCGGCATGATGCTAAGGCGACCGTAGGCAATGAAAAGAGCCAACCCACCGAGCACTGCATTGGGTGCAATATTGCTCCATTCAGCACGGATTCCGTGGGTGATTGCCGCGCCCACCATCGTCAAAGCCAAGCCAATAGCAGCTGCTGGGGTCAAGATTGGCATGATGCGCGTTAGCGCAGGCAGAATCAAGCCGATCCCCCCAAGCACCTCTAATACACCGATCGCCAAGACAATTGGGGCAGGGAACATCTGGGACCATTCCATTCCTTGAGTCGCAATCAGAGTGTCATACGGGGTGGTAATCTTGGCTACGCCAGCACCAATAAAGGCAACCGCCAACAGTAGTTGAATTATCCACAATATGTATTTCATTTTATTATCTCCTCCAATTTAATTTAATCTGCCGTTAAAGCATCAACCAATAACATTTACAGACCTTGCAAACACAGCTATGCAACTCATGGTACAACCCAACACCACCACAATCAACCGTAGCAAACTACCCTTAGCATTTGTTTTTTTAGCTATTGCGAATCTTTTCGATTAGCGGTTGTAAATTCGCCAAGCTAACCTCATCCTTCAGCAGGGTCAATGCCTCCACCGCTCGCTCAATGTGGCGTTCTGCCCATTCTAGCTGTTGCTTATTGAGGTAGTATTCAGCAAAAGCAACATAATACGGAGTGGAAACAGTCAATTCCCCCTCATCAAATTCAGCAAGGTACGATTCCAACTCATGCCAGTTTTCTTCTGCGCTCGTTTGGTCGGCATGATGAACATTGATGCGGATCTCATTCAAGAAAGAAGCAACCGCCAAGTAGGAAGATTGGAATTGATCCACCATGTCCCATGCGTCATCGTTATAATCCCAAGCGGCTTGTAATTCGTTTTGTTCTAGGCACACCCTAGAAAGCAAGGTATAGGTATAATGGACAATATCCACTAAATCCTCACGTTGCAAATCCACCACAGCAGGATGCCCAAAGAGCGCGATCGCCTGTTTTAAGGTGGATTCTGCCATTGCCCACTCTGCTTGCCGAACGTACACCACACCCAAGTTGACCACGCTATCCATCAAAGCAGTAATCACCTCCACGTCGATGAGTTCAACGCTTTCAAAATTATACTCGGCGATGATGGTCTGATACGCCTGTATCGCTTGATGCGACTCCCCCATCTTCTCATAGGTCGTGCCGATGTTGTTGTGGGCATAGACGTATTGTTCCCAATCTTCCCCATCTGCATAGCGTTCTGCTACCTCA
>CAIRDJ010000202.1 GCA_903877335.1 uncultured Chloroflexota bacterium
GCAATTTCCAGAGTGGTTTGCCGTCAACTTTTGCCCACAAATCCCAGACGCAATGACCAGAGCTGCTGTTACAATGTGAATCACGCCTTTCTTAGGCGCCACCCACCGCAATTGACTTTCGCTGGTTTTCATGCGCCAAAATGCCCCCCCTATCTGTTGTGAGTGATTCCAAGGTTTTGCATTTGACAAGATATGCAAGTGCCTTTACAGCTTACACACAGAGTTCGTTGCCACGCCCGATTGTAAAGTTGAGACGATGACCTTCGATCTCGTTCAGGTGATCGGTCTTCAGGGTGACAGAGGTTGCCGAGTAATCGGAATCTGGATTCATGGCAACAGTACCATCTAAATCTCTGGAAGTGGGAAACCGAATGTCATGCGTTTCTAAATTGGTGATCGTGTTGAACGTATGTCGATACCTTCCTAGTTAAGGTCAACTAAATCAGAACTACTGCCTGGTTCTTGAGGTGTTACATACACCCCGTCAGTCACCTGTGCGGGATGAGTAAAGTGATCTCGCAGATGTGGAATATATTCTAAAAAGAGGACCTCATGCCCCATAATAATGTGGTTAAACAGCACCAGATGTTGATGTATCTGTCCCATATCACCCACATGTGGAACAAGTGGAACATTGAATTTACGCGCCAATAAGCTCACCGTGATAAATTCACTCACCCCGCCTAAACGAACAGCATCGGCTTGCAGAAATCCTACACAACCGGTTTGCAAGTAGTTTTTGAAGATCACTTGATTGGGGACATGTTCACCAAGGGCAAGTTTAATCGGTGCAATGGCGTGGGCTAAGGTTTGGTGTCCTATAATGTCATCGGGGTGGGTTGGTTCTTCGATCCAATACGGATTCATATCCTTGAGTTTGAAGGCGATATCTATTGCTTCGTGAAGTGTCCAACGCTGGTTAGCATCTAGCATGACCCGCGCCTCTGAACCCATTGCCTCACGCACTAAAAATGCCCTCCTTAGATCACGTTGGGGGTCGTGTGAACCAACTTTTAACTTCACAGCATCGAAGCCCTTGTCTAGCGAACGAAGAATGTTTTCTTTGATCGTATCGTCGGAATAGTTTATCCAACCAATGGATGTGTCATAACCCGGATACCCGCTTTCGAGAATCCCCATACGTTGGGATTGGGTGGCATGTGATTCGGCGAGTAAGTCGAGGGCTTCGTCGTAAGGCAATACATCTTCAATATAACGTAGATGTAACAGTCTTAGGATGGACTCAGGAGATAGATCAATTAGGAGTTTCCAGAGGGGAACTCCACGAGCTTTTGCCCAAAGGTCAAAACAGGCATTGACGACAGACGAGAGTGCGAGATGAACAACGCCCTTGTGGGGCCCCAACCAACGCATTTGTGGATGATCCAACATTTGAGCATAAACTGTACCAAAATCAGACATGAGTATTTCAATTTCGTGACCAACCAACTCACCCGATAGAATTTGAATCGCCTCACAAACTAAATTATTTCCAGCACCTAAAGTGAAGGCTAATCCGGTCCCCGTGATATTTTGGTCAGTTTCCAATACGGTAACGGCATATGAATATTTTGGATCACTATGCACACTGTCGGTGCCTGCCCCGTCTTCAAGTTCATATCGTTGATCGTAGACTCTGATGTTTCGAATGATTGTCACAATATCACCTTTAACGACAATGCTTTACAAAAAATGTTTTTGCCTGTAAAATTCAAAATGCAGTTGACTGATAACGACAGTATTGTGTACCATTAATTTATCGTGGATCGTGGATCATGCACGATTTAACATTTCTTTATTTTTATCATGGATAGCATTTTGAGTAAATATCTAGCTAGAACTAAATCTAAGCAGGCAGCACATTGGAACGTCAGTTTGGTTGACTTCGCTTACGAACGCATTTTGGAAGCCATTGTTGACCAAGAGCTTGCGCCCGGTTCACGGATCAATCTAAATAACCTTTCAGAAGAGTTTGAAATCAGCAATACTCCCATCCGTGAAGCATTAGCCCGCTTAACTGCTAGTGGTTTAGTTCAACAGTTTAGTAATCGCGGTTTTGTAGTTTCGCCCATTTTATCGGAGCGAGAATATCATCAGCTTTTCGATGTACGGTGTTTGCTCGAGACTAACGCCCTAAGGATCGCAACTTTTTCTAAGCAGACTCTGGACGAGTTGGAAGATATTGCTCGAAACATTGTGCAATTCGATTGGGGCACAACTTATCGAGACTTTATGGATAATCTGAAAACCGATGAGTCTTTTCATATTAATTTGCTACGAGCGACCAATAATCGTTTCTATCTGGATGCGTGGTTAAGCCTCAATTTCCATTCGCATGTCAGCCGGTTGCACACGCAAGAAGAAGCCTTTGATCCACAACAGTTAGCGAAGTCACTCGGTGAACATGTCATCATTGTCGAACTACTCCGTAACAATGACCGTGATGCTGCCGTTGATGTGTTGGACAAGCACATACGAAGTGTGGAAAATCGGCTGGTAACGCCTACCCGTAAACTAACCCAACCACAGATGGAGGTCGAACTATGATTTCACTCGAAGAAAAAATAAGTCGCTTTGAAAAAATGTATACCGGGGCGATCACCGACATTCTCGATGAAAAGGGCTACCGCAATTGTGTCTTGCCCCATGATCTTTACCCACTCGTACCGGGACAACGTATAACGGGGATTGCCATGCCCATGTACGGCGAGCCATCGGATGATACTGACCCCAATACAATTTACCCCCCACTGCTCAAAATGTTAGGTGATGTGACACCGGGGCAAGTCTTGGTCAGCAAAGCCAACGACAACGTAGCCGCCCATCTGGGTGAACTAAGCTCCGAGACGGCGAAGTATCGTGGAGCACGTGGCGCGGTGATCTATGGTGGGGTGCGTGATACTGATTACATTATCAATTTGGACTTTCCGGTATTTTCACGCTATACAACCCCCAACGATGTACTTGGGCGTTGGCGACTAGTTGACTACAACGTGCCAATTGAAATTGAGGGCACAACCGTCCGCCCCGGTGATTTTGTTGTAGGTGATCGTGATGGAGTGGTAATCATTCCACAAGAAATCACTGATGAAGTTTTGATTGAAGCAGAAGCCGTGATGAACACCGAAAATCTGGTTCGTAAGGCAATTTTAGCAGGTGTCCACCCGCTGGATGCCTATAACAAATATGGGCGTTTTTAACTTCGGTTACAATCTGTGACCATGGACGGTCTACAGTTTGATTAACATTTGAGAAAAAGTTCGTGTCAGGAGTTTTATACATTATGTTACGTAAGTTACTCAGTTTAATTGTCGTTACAGCCATGAGTGCTGTATTCGTTTTTTCCATTTCTGCGCAAGATTCTGAACCACAATATGCTGGTTTAGACATGGATCTCTCCGGGATTACCATCCGTATGGCAACCATCGGTGGTGGTCAGTATGAAGCAATGTACGATTCTATTCCAGTCTTTGAAGAAGCAACTGGCGCAACCGTTGAAATCGTTGCCCTGCTTGATGGTTTTGCAATTGACCAAAAGCTCAAGGTAGACTTCGCGACCGGTGCAGCTGACTATGATGTCGCTTGGGATCACACCAGCTTCGTCGCTCAATACACCGATTTCATCCTCCCCCTTCAAGATTACTTCACCGAAGATGAACTCGCTCAATTTAGCCCGGCAATTATTGACGCGGCGACCATTGACGGTAACTTGTACTTGATACCTCGTCACGCAGACATCAGCCCCATTCACTATCGTGCTGACCTCTACAATGATGAAGCTATCGCATCTGCATATATGGAAGCTACGGGTCAAGAACTTGCAGTACCAACTTCGTTGGATGAAATTGATATGCAAGCACGTTTCTTTGTCGACAATGGTTACGCCACTTACGGTTATAGCCTTGCTGGTAAAGAAGAAGCACTCACCGGTCGCTACTACGAAATGTTGTTTGCTAGCGGTGGTGCCTTATTCGATGAAAACTTTGAACCAGTTTTCAATGACGAAATTGGTGTAGCGGTTGCTGAAATGCTCGCCAGTTGGTATGCCGATGGCATTATCCCGTCCGATACTACCTCTCTGTTGTGGGACGGCGTTGCACAAAACTTCTGTAACAACGACGTTGCAATCCAGTTGGAATGGTACGGTTGGTACTCCTACTTCCAAGACCCAGGCTCCTGTGCAGTTGCTGGTAACTTCGGTTTAGCGCGTGGCTTCACTGGTCTTAGCGTTGGTGGCGATGCCGTTCGTCCGTCTGGTTGGGCAGGTGCACATGCCTTCTCTGTTCCAGTCACAGCACCAAATCCTGAAGCTGGTGTTCAACTTATCAAGTTCTTGACCTCTGAACGTGTTGCCTACGAAGAAGCACAATTAGGCTTCCTCCCTACCCGTGACGATGTTTGGGATCGTATCATTGCTGATTCAAGTGGTTCCGACGTTGCCCTTGATGTCGAACGCCTTGAATTGGCGCGTGTACAGGTGAGTGAAGACTTCAAGACTCCCCCACTCATTGCTGAATGGATTCCATTCTCCAACAGTTTCTATCCACAACTTCAAGCAATTATCCTGGGCGATGTGAGCGCACAAGAAGGTTTGGATGTAGCTGCTGAAGATGCCCGTCAAATCATGGCGGATGCTGGATATTACAACTAGCTTTCAAATGTCGGATGACAAGTTTGTCATCCGACATTATTTTTTATGCGCAACAAAGGAAAAACTATGGCATCTCAAGCATCTGACAGCGTCGAGGTAAGGACAAAAAGCACGCTCGCGAGGCGAATAAATGCGGGTAATTTTCCGTTTTTGCTTATTGCCCCTTCCATCATCATCATTTTGATTATTACGGGGTTTCCCCTTTTGTACTCGCTTTACGTCAGTTTAACACCGTATGAACTTCTCAAACCCAACAGTCTCTCCTTTGAGTTTACAACTGCCTTCAGGAACTATCTAAAATTATCACAAGATGACATCTTCTGGCGTTCGCTCTGGAATACCATTATCTTTCTTGCAGTAACGGTGAATTTAAGCTACATCATTTCATTAGCATTGTCACAGTTACTCGCCCGAGTTACGGTTGGTACGGGAATCATGCGTACAATGTTGATGGTGCCGATGATGTTTGCGCCCATTCTCGTCGGCTTCCAATTTCGCTGGTTCTTCAATGCTGATGTGGGATTGGTCAACAATTTCTTACTCGAAATTGGACTATTACAGGAGCAAGGGCAGATTGCGTGGTTGGTAGATGTACCTCTCGGTATGATTACAATTATTACTGCCTCAATTTGGATGAATATACCGGTGATGACTATTATTTTGTTGGCCGGAACATTGTCACTACCAACTGAGATTTTTGAGGCAGCTGAGGTTGATGGGTCAAACGCATGGCAACAGTTTCGTCACATTTCTTTTCCATTGCTACAACCCTTCAGCTACATTGCATTGACAATTCTTTCTTTAGACATTTCGCGAGCATTCGACATTGTGCGCATGATGACCGATGGGGGCCCCGCCCACCGTACTGAAGTCATTTGGACCTATGTTACCCGTTTAGCAATTGAAGACACCAAGTTTGGTCTAGGTAGCGCAATGTCATTTGTCACCGTGCTACTTTCAGTTTTGTTTACCTTATATTTCTTTAGGCAATTAGTAAGAACACGGGTGGTAGAATAATGAATACACCTAGTGTTGGGCACCGTCGCAGGTTCAATTCGCTATTCTTGAATGTCTTGGCATGGGTAGTCTTATTGCTGTTAGCACTACCTGCGTTTTGGATCATTCTGACCGCGTTTCGCCCGAATGTCGAAATCAATACTTTTCCTCCAGTGTGGATTCCAAAAGAACTCACGATCGAAGCCTATTTGAACATGTTCGGATTGAATCCAGAAGTACGTCAACGGGTAGCTGTAGAAGCCTACCTTCGTAATTCGCTGATTGCTGCCGGATTGAGTACCCTCATCGCAATGGTCTTTGGGACATTGGCAGGGTATGCTTTTGCACGTTTCCGTTTTCGTTTTCACTCGACAATTTTCCTCTCCATCATGTTGTCGCGCTCGGTGCCGGGGGTCGCCTTAAGTCTCCCACTATTCTTGCTGTTTAATCGTCTTGGTTTAACAAACAACATTTATGGTCTTGCGCTTGTGTATGTCGCGTTGAATATCCCTTTCACCACCTGGTTGATGGATGGGTTCTTCCGACAGATTCCACAAGATTTGACCGAAGCCGCCTATATCGACGGTTGCGGTTATTGGTCGGCATTTCTTCGGGTCGAACTCCCATTGTCCCTAACGGGAATATCCACGGCGGCAATTTTTGCGTTCCTTGCCGCATGGAATGAATTTCAGATTGTGAGTGTCTTGGCACGAAACAACTCCGCCAAAACCTTTCCACCGGGCTTATTTTCATTCACCGAGCAATTCACCGTAGATTGGCGCGGAATGGCAGCTATGAGTGTCATCATGATGGTGCCCGCCATTATCTTTGTGATTCTTGTTCAACGTAATCTAGTACGTGGGCTTACTTTTGGAGCCATTAAGGGGTAATGCGATCATGAAAATAACTGACATTG
Organism: uncultured Chloroflexota bacterium; assembly: GCA_903877335.1. GTDB lineage: Bacteria > Chloroflexota > Anaerolineae > Aggregatilineales > Phototrophicaceae > CAIRDJ01. The sequence continues at coordinate 6,564 of CAIRDJ010000202.1, forward strand.
AAATTCGCCTTTGTAAACACAATGAATCCGTCC
>CAIRDJ010000203.1 GCA_903877335.1 uncultured Chloroflexota bacterium
GCGTGTGCGTTGACGTGGCGGTTGCCGTGGGCGTGTGCGTTGACGTGGCGGTTGCCGTGGGCGTGTGCGTTGACGTGGCGGTTGCCGTGGGCGTGTGCGTTGACGTGGCGGTTGCTGTAGGCGTATGGGTTGACGTGGCGGTTGCCGTAGGTGTAAACGTTAAGGTGGGGGTCAGGTTTTCGTCATACAGGATTGGTAACTTGCTTAGATCATCCGACCACTCCACCAATGTGCTCGCAATCCAGGCGAATTGGTCTGCGCGTGGGGTTGCACCCACCACCGCTGGCGGATTCCAACGGATGAGCACCCATGATTGATCGAGATTAGTTGAAACAGGGATGACACGCTCTTCGTTGAGCAACTCTCCCAAGCGCACATAACCCTGACCTGGCCCAGCGCGTAGATAGGCAACCCCAGCAAGGCTCGTCACTACGTTGTATGCGGGGGTCAAGGTGGGGACGAAAGGGGTTGGGGTGACGGTATCGGGAAAGGGTGATGGGGTCAAATTCGGCAAAGCGAGAATGGGCAACTGGTCAACGTCATCCACCCAAAAACCAACCTCGCGCTCAATCCACCCGTATTGCGTTGGGGTATAGCGAATGAGAATCCAATTTGCTGCCTCATTGCGAGACAAGGGATAGAGGAAGTTTCCATCTCGCAAGCTCGCCAACGCCTCAAAGGTTTGATCGGGACCGCTGTAGATGATCGCTTGTGGGGCGACCACCACGTTAAATAAGGGGGTGGGACTGGGGGCGACGGGCGCAACTTGTGCATGGCTCAAGGCGACGGTTAGCATCCCTACGCCAACTATCACCAACAGAATAATCCCCGATGCAAAACGCCTCATGCTTGCTTAATTCCCTGTCATTCGTTGATGTTAAATTTGACCTGATCGCCAACATAGAACCCATTGGACAAAAACTCGACCGACCATGTACCGCTGGCACTCGGCTCGACGAAAAACCAGAGGCACACGTCTCCGCGATAAAAATTCACAATCAGGTTATCTTGCCAAACTACCGCATCGTTCAATGACCATTGTACACCGATTAGGGTATTGGCAGGCACATCTACCATGCGCTGAACGGCATATACCCGTTGTGTGCCCAGCGGGAAATCTGTTTGGCGGTCTACACCACACTCATCGAAAGAGTCAATGCCTGTGCTGGTATAGGTTTCTAACGCCCTCCCCCCCACTTCATCGGGAAAGGTTGATAAATCTGGCGGGGCTTCACCATGCCGAATCCGAAAAATCTGTGCCACCACCTGAACGGTTGGAGCAGATCCTGCTTGTACAGTGGCGAGGAGCGCACTGTTCTGGCGATTCATAGCCGCAAGTTGAGTTTGTAACGCCACAACCGTGCCAGCAACTTGCGTCTCTGCCCCGACCACCGTCGCGCGGACGTGCGCCGCTTCGGTGACAAATGCCACATTTTGCGCAATCAGCGTTTCGGGAGGGGTATTGACCCCAACGGCACCACATCCCCCTAAGTGGATCACACACACCAGTAGCAATAGGATGCGAAAATCAAGTCGGTACATGTTTCATTGAATCCGTACAGCGTCTCATGTGCAACTATAGCAGATCGTAGCCCTACAGAAAATGTTCGGTCTAAAGAAAGGCGTACCAAACCAGTGCGCTAGTCATGGTCGGTCGGATAATAATGATCGACATTTGCCCCGCTGACGAAGAAATGTACCATGTAGTTTGCTGGGGAAACGGGTTTGCCCCCCAGTATGTCCAAGGCAAGCTGAACCAAATAGTCCCCATAATCTTCTGGTCGGTAAGCGGTTGCCCCCACAACGCTGACCGAAGCCTTGCGCATTTCATTGCGTAGGCGACGATCTGCCCCTTGCCCCACCAGCAATAAGTTGTCAGTCAAGCCCGTCTCTTTGGCGGCACACAGCGCACCATAAGCGGCATCATCGTTGTAGCATATCAGCGCAATGCGCATGGTGGGTGAAAGCGTCGCCAGCACGGTTTTCATGGTGGCATACGTGCCCTCGCTCGTGTTGTCGCACTCCACACGAATGATCCGTTCCGCCGTAATGGTGGTCATTTCCTCTAACACAACATCCAACTGTCCTTTAATGCGCATGGCGGTAAGGCTTCCAGCACGCGGTTGTTCAATCACTATCAAGCGATCTAATTGGCTGTTCCAGCGTTCACGGATTGCCCTGCACAATTCAACGCCTGCCATCTTGCCCGCTTCGTAGTTATTCACGCCAAAATACACCGCCCCCAGCATAGGTATGTCCACCGCGATAATCGGGATATTCGCCTGTTGGAACTTGTGCGCAATCAGATTGCCAACGCGCTCATCGATTTGATATTCAATGACCAGATCAAGGTCTTGTGCCAGCAACTCATCGGCAACGCGCAATGCCACATTCGGGTCAAGCTGATTGTCCGCCACAATCAATTCAATCTGTTGGTGTGCCTGTACCGCTTTTTCAAGGCTACGACGCACATCACGACTAAAGGGGGTATGCTCGCTCAAGTTAGCAAAACCGATGCGGTATTTGTGATTATGGTCAGCAGTAACATGTGGGGAATAACGATGCGTGGTTTGTTCGCCACACACAATGAGATGGGTGTTCGTGTGCAAAATGGACTGGATCGTTTGGGAATCCACTCCATCATCGGTGACGAAATAATCGAAGGCATCTGCTTGAGCAAAGGTGGTTAAGCCGACACTCCCAATCTTGCTCGAATCCAACAGGGCGACTCGTCGCTGGGCAGATTGCAACATGAGGGACTTCATTTGCACTTCAGATATATCAGCTTCAAAGAATCCCAAGTTAGGCATGAACCCTGTACAGGAAACAAACACAGTGCGCACATGGTAATCTTGTAGCAGTTGTCGGCTAAATTCCCCCGTTATGGCATTGCCATTCGAGCGCAAAATGCCACCTAAGATGATTACCGTGTTGGAGGGTTCGGTAGCCAAAGCCTGCGCCACTTGTATGCCATTGGTGAATACGGTTAGGTTTCGGCGGTCATGCAAGAACGGGGCGATGTGCAGCACAGTTGAACTGGCATCCAACATAATCACGTCGCCATCTTCCACCATGCCCGCCGCCCAACGCGCAATGACTTGTTTCTCGTCCGCGTTCTTCAAGGCTTTGGGGCTAAGCAACGGAGAAGCCACGCCATTCGTGTTGGCGAGCGTATGGCGGGCGATCGCCCCTCCGCGCACGCGCACCAGATAGCCTTGCTCATCTAGGGTTTCTAAATCGGTTCGGATGGTGCTTTCAGAAACGGCAAGTTGCTCTGCCAGGTCACTCACGCGGATGCTTTCAGAGCGTTGTACCAATTCTAAAATCGCTTGATGACGTTCGTAAGCACTAGCTGACTTTTGCATGATTGCCTTTTTTCAATGACCAATTAATCATCTTAGTGTACACGATTCCACTGATAATGTGCATGTGAGGGTGCACTCAATTCGCACAAATTGGTGAAAACTTTTGAAATTACTCTAAAATTCTTGAAATGCTTGCATAAGTCATGGAACTCTACTATGCTTTAGTCAAGAAGGTCGTTTGAATGTTGCCGAGCGCTTGATCCATTTATGACTTCAAGCCTCTTGACCAATGCCTTAGGGCAACCATCAGGCAACAAGCAAACGCCAACGCTGCGTCGAGTTTTCTTAAAAATATGTTGAACCAAACCAGTTGCTCATTTTTAATTGAGGGATAACATGACACAACCTAACCCTGACCAACATCTTGAACAATCCTATCGCTTGGCACAAGCACGTTACGCGGCGTTAGGGGTGGATACTGAGCAGGCTTTAGCCCTGCTAAAATCTATTTCGATTAGCTTACACTGTTGGCAAGGGGATGATGTGGGCGGATTTGAACATTCCAACCGTGCTTTAGGGGGTGGGTTGGTGGCAACGGGCAATTATCGTGGGAAAGCACGCACGGTTGCGGAATTGCGCCAAGACCTTGATGAAGCCTATCGTTTGATCCCTGGTCAACATCGCTTGAACTTGCACGCTATGTACTTAGACAGCGACACCCCCGTCCCACGCAACGAGATTCAACCCAAACATTTTGAGAGTTGGGCGGAATGGGCAAGCACCCATCAGCACGGGATAGACTTCAATCCCTCTTGTTTTTCGCACCCGTTCGCGGACAGTGGCTTCACCCTCTCGCACCACGATCACGGCATCCGTAACTTCTGGATCGAGCATTGCATCGCCTCGCGCGAGGTGGGTGCCTATTTTGGGCAAACACTAGGCACGCCCGCCGTCACCAACATCTGGATTCCTGACGGCTACAAAGATACCCCTGCCGATCGCTTATCTCCACGTCAACGCCTGCGTGATGCCCTGGATAAAGTGTTTGAACAGGACTTGAACCCCCTCCATAACCTTGATGCGGTGGAGTGTAAACTGTTCGGGATTGGTTCAGAAAGCTATGTGGTTGGCTCGCATGAGTTTTATTTAGGATATGCCACCACTCGCCAGAAACTGATCTGCTTAGATGCAGGTCACTTCCACCCCACCGAAACCATTGCCGATAAGATTTCTTCCGCCTTGTTATATGTTCCTGAATTATTGCTACATGTCAGTCGTGGGGTTCGCTGGGACAGTGACCATGTGGTCACGCTCACCGATGAATTACAAGCGATCATGCACGAGTTGGTTCGCCACGACTTTTTGAGCCGTGTGCACATCGGTTTAGATTTCTTCGATGCCAGCATCAACCGCGTGGCGGCATGGGTGATTGGCACGCGCAACGCCTTACGCGCCCTGCTGGTGGCGTTGTTAGAACCCTCCGCCTTGCTGAAACAATATGAGCGAGAAGGTAATTTCACGGCACGCTTGGCACTCCAAGAGGAACTCAAGGGGCTACCCTTTGGCGCAGTGTGGGATCGCCATTGCCAGCAAGAAGGCGTGCCAGTGGGCTTTGGCTACATGGATGAGATTGTGAATTATGAAACGCGCGTGCTGGCGCAACGTGCCTAAAACCGTATAGTCGCCCCGCGCTGGGACATGTCCTTTGTGAGTTCGCCTGCGTTGTTGGTGCGTTGATCGATGCCCCCGCAGGCATAACTTTGTTTCTTCTGAAGGCTACCAGAAAGGTCAAGCATGGAACTTTTTAATCCGAATGACTATCACCACGTCCACTATCAATGGGATGATAAGCGCGCTTCGGCTATGGATGAAGTAGATCGCTTGGTTTATCGTTCCAATATTTTAGGGAACGACCAGCGCATCACCAACACAGGGGGCGGGAATACCTCTTCCAAGATTATGATGACCGATCCGCTCACGGGCGAAACCGTCAACATCTTGTGGGTCAAGGGTTCTGGAGGAGATTTACGCACTTCCAAGCGGGCAAACTTTGCCTCCCTCTACATGGACAAGTTGAATGCCCTCAAGGGGATTTATCACAATGCCCCTGAAAAAGGCGTGAAGACCGCCATAGAGGATCACCTTGTGGATATGTATCCCCACTGTGTGTATGATCTCAACCCTCGCGCGAGTTCAATTGATACCCCCCTGCATGCGTTCATCCCTTTCCGCCATGTTGACCACACCCACCCCAACGCGGTCATCGCCATTGCTGCTTCGCAAAACGGGAGGGAACTCACCCATGCAATCTACGGTGATGAAGTCGTCTGGACGGATTGGCAACGACCGGGTTTTGATTTAGGACTGCTCCTTGAAGAGACCATTCGCCAGCACCCCCAAGCGTGTGGGATCATCTTGGGTGGTCACGGGCTTATCAATTGGGCAGACGATGATAAAACGTGTTACGAACTAACCTTGACCTTGATCGAGAAAGCCGCGCGATACCTTGAGGAGCATGATAAAGGGGAAGCAACCTTCAACGGGCAACGCTTCGCCCCGCTGGAAACCTCACAACGCGATGCGGTGCTGAGCGCGATTCTACCCAAGTTACGTGGGATGGTCTCTCAAAAGAACCGCTTCATTGGAACGATTCAATCCGATGAAGTCATCATGCAGTTCGTCAATAGCCATGATGCCCCACGACTGGCAGAATTAGGCACGTCCTGCCCCGATCATTTCCTGCGCACCAAGATTAAGCCCCTGTATGTGGACTGGAATCCACAAGCGGAGGACGCGACTAACCTGCTTGCGAAGTTAGAGAACGGGCTACAACAATACCGCGCGGATTACGCTAGTTACTACGAAGCGTGCAAGCATGCCAACTCCCCTGCCATGCGTGACCCCAACCCCACCGTGATTCTGATCCCTGGAATCGGGATGGTGGCATTCGGCAAGAACAAGAGCGAATCTAGGGTGACAGCGGAATTTTACAACAATGCCATCGCAGTGATGAAAGGCGCACAGGCGGTGAGTGAGTATGTTGCGCTCCCCCGTCAAGAAGCCTTCGACATTGAATATTGGCTTCTGGAAGAAGCAAAACTCAAGCGGATGCCCGCGGAAAAATCATTAGAGCGCAACGTCGTGCTGGTGATTGGCGCAGGAAGCGGCATCGGTGTTGCCACCGCTTTGCGCGTTGCCAAAGAAGGGGCGCATGTTGTTTGTGCTGATTTGCATTTGGAGAGTGCCCAAGCAACCGCCGACCAATTAACGCGCCTTTACGGGATGGGGATTGGTGTAGCAGGAACGGGACTTTCAGGGTGTGGCTCTGCCATTGGGTTGAGTGTGGACATCACCCAACGCGAGAGCGTTCGGGCAATGCTCAACAGCATCCTATGGGCATACGGCGGAATTGATAACATCATCGTCACCGCTGGGGTGTTCATTAGCCCGGATTTAACGGGGCACATCAGCGATGAGA
>CAIRDJ010000204.1 GCA_903877335.1 uncultured Chloroflexota bacterium
CCGCGTGCGTCTGCGCTATCTTCGATTTGCGTCCAGAAGTCGGTTGCCAAGCCCATGCGATGAAACTGTTCCTCAGTCGGAAAGGTGTTGTGCGCGGGGGCAATTTCGAGCACGGTTGCCAGATCGCCTTGCATCGTGCCCAATAGCAACCCACCCCCCTCATTAGGGTAGGCATCTTGCAGGTGTTCCACCATCTGGGTGAGGGTGGTTTGCGTGATTGAGGTGTTCATAAGGGTATCCTTTGTGACCTTGAGTAGACGAAACCAGTTAACCTTTTAGAGCGATCAACAGGGGTTGATTCTTACACGTATGGAACGGTTTGAGTGGAGAAATTGGCTCACAGCGTCTGTTTTATAAATTAACAAGCGGGATGATCTTTTGCAATCTGTTATTTTAGACAGCTGAAATCTAATGAAAATCACATATTTCACGGCAGCTTTAACCTGACTTTGAGAATTTGTGGGTGCTATACTACGCAGCGACTACTCGATAAAGCACAACCTACAAGGAGTTTTGTTCAATGAGTGAAGGACTTGACGGCGTTATAGTTGGTGACAGTACCACTAGCTTGGTGAATGGGGTGGAGGGTAAGCTGATCTATTCTGGCTACCACATTGAAGACCTCGCGGTGAACGCATTGTTTGAAGAAGTTGCTTTCTTGCTTTGGAACAACCGCTTACCCAACCAAGCGGAGTTGGATGAGTTGGTACAACATATCGCAAACGAAGCAGTGCTTCCTGAAGGGGTCATCAACTTGATGAAAGCACTTCCCAAAGACGCGCACCCCATGGCGGTACTTCGCACTGCTGTTTCTGCCCTGGCACACTTTGATGCAGACAGCGAAAGCAATTACATTACCGACAAGGACAAGTCTGTTGCCCACCGCCTTGCCATCCGTTTGACGGGGCAAATCACCACCGCGACGGCGGCGTGGGAACGCATCCGCAACGGTCAAGAACCGCTTGCCCCACGTGCCGACCTCAACCTGAGCCAAAACTTTGTCTATATGTTGACGGGCACTGAACCGGATGAAACCGCCTCAAAGGCGATTAACGTTTACTTGGTGTTGTTGGCAGAACACGGCATGAACGCCTCCACCTTCACCAGTCGCGTGGTGACGGGCACCATCGCCGACATGCACAGCGCCATCACTGCTGCCATTGCCGCACTCAAAGGCTTTGCCCACGGCGGCGCAAATAGCGAAGCGATGTACCAATTCCTCGAAATTGGTGAACCGGACAACGTCGAGCATTGGTTCAACAGTTACATCAAGACCCATGAAAAGCGCGTCATGGGCATCGGGCATCGCATTTACAAGGCACTCGACCCACGCGCTTCGATCCTCAAGGAACACGCGAGGGCACTCTCTGAGAGCAGCGGCAACACCAAGTGGTTTGAAATTGCCGAACGTTTGGAACACGCCGCCCTCGCTGATGAATACTTCATCGAGCGCAAACTGTACCCGAATGTGGACTACTACAGCGCGATTGTGCTGTACACGCTCAACATTCCCGTAGACAGCTTCACCCCCTTGTTTGCGATGGCGCGGATTGCAGGTTGGACGGCGCACGTCATTGAGCAAATGGGCGGGCGTTTGATCCGTCCTGAAGTGAACTACGTGGGCGCAATGGACTTGGACTGGCTTCCCATGGATGCCCGTTAACGACGGCACCCACGAAAAGGGGGTGGGCACGCCTCACCCCCTTCCGCCTCATTCCGACGCTTGATCGTCCTCGGTCATGTCGGCGATCATCTGCATGGTCTCTGTAAGCTCGTTTTCTTCCACCACGTCCATGACCACGCCTTTGGTCTTGTAGACCAACATGGAATAGCCCACCGCAAAGATGGCGTTGTGTGCGCCCCCGGCGGCGTACAGCGTTTCAAAGCGTTCTAGTGTGGCATCAATCAGCAGGGGAATCCCACTCACGCGATGCCCAATCGGGGGGACGCTCCCCGCCTCATAGCCAAAAATTTCTACCAACTCCTCTTGTTTAGCCGTTTTGACCTTCTTGCGCCCCACGCCAAAGTGACGCGCCAACTTGCGGTCGTCCACTTTTTGGTCGCCACTGGTCAACACCAGCACGGGTTGTCCGTTCACCATGAAGGCAATGCTCTTGACGATTTGCCCCAGCTCACAACCAATTTGGTCAGCAGCTTGTTGGCTTGTTGCGGTGGTCTCCTCAAAGAAAATGATTTGGGTTTTTAGCCCCAAAGAGTCTAATACCGCCTGAACATGTTGTGGGGTGAGAGGGTGTTTGGACATTGGCATCACTTCCTTTTCTAGGTGTAGCCCGTCCGCACGCCCGTTGTCGTCCCTGTGTGATGAAGCTCACCCAAAAATGGTCTCATTTAACAGGGTTGTTCAAGTAGGCTAAAACAAGCTACTATTGATTTGTGCTTAATCATAACTGATGGAATGACAACCTACCATGACTTCCTACCGCTTTCAATGGGACGACCCCTTTTTGCTAGAGGATCAACTGACGCAAACCGAGCAAGACTTTCGCAACCGTGCGCGGGAGTATGCCCAAACCCACCTTGCCCCCTTCATTCGCGAGGCATATCGCACCGAAACCCCCTACGCGAACTTCTATCATGAGCTGGGTGAACGCGGCCTTTTGGCAATCACCCTCCCGACTGAACACGGGGGCGCAGGGGCAAGTTACGTGGCGTATGGTTTGGTGGCGCGTGAGATGGAGCGCGTGGATTCTGCCTACCGCACCATGTTGAGCGTGCAGGGTTCTTTGGCAATGTTCCCAATTTACGCCTTTGGGAGCGACGAACAGAAGGCGACGTATCTGCCTGCTTTGGCGCGTGGCGGGCGCATCGGCGCGTTCGGCTTGACCGAACCCGAAGCCGGCTCCGACCCTGCCGGGATGCAAACGATTGCCGAGCCAATCGAAGGGGGCTACCGCTTGACGGGGCACAAACGCTGGAACACCTCCACTGTTGCCGATACCTTCATTGTGTGGGCAAAGTCCCCCGCACACGGGGGCAAGATACGCGGTTTCATTTTGGAGCGTGGCATGAGTGGCTTAAGCACTCACCGCATTGAGGGCAAACTCAGCTTTCGTGGGGTGACAACTGGGGAGTTCAAGATGGACGGCGTAGAGATCAGCGAGGCGCAAATGCTCCCCGATGCTGAGGGGATGAAGTCCGCGTTTGAGTGTTTGAACCGCGCCCGCTATGGCATCGCGTGGGGGGTGATGGGCGCGGCAGAAGCGTGCTGGCACGCCGCCCGTGAGTACACCCTCAACCGCTCACAGTTCGGTCGCCCGTTAGCTGGCACGCAACTGATTCAGAAGAAACTCGCCGACATGCAAACCGAGATCACGCTGGGCTTGCACGGGGTTTTGCGGGTGGGGCGGTTGATGGATGAGCATCGGTATACCCCAGAGATGATCTCGCTCATCAAGCGCAACAATTGTGGCAAGGCGTTAGACATCGCCCGTGTTGCCCGTGATATGCACGGAGGGAACGGCATCTTGGATGAGCATGTGGTCATCCGCCACATGATAAACCTTGAAACCGTCAACACCTATGAGGGCACGCACGACATCCACGCCTTGATCTTGGGGCGGGCGCAAACCGGCTTAGCTGCTTTCTAGTCCGTTTCGCCACAGCATAAGTTGCGCGCTGGCGAGGGATTCACGGATTCGGGGCGATCCTCGGCGACCGCCTTTTGCACTATCCGTGTCAGTTCGGGTGGGAGGTGCCACCGCATTGCCCAAAAAAGGAGGGGGTTTCAGCATGCCCCTACCAGGTCCTCCGCAACTTTCTGAAGAATCGGTGCGTATACGGAATGTTGCGTGCGCTTTCGCACCACATCAAATCAAACAGGAGAAACGTTCATGAAGTTCCGTATGGGATTTGTTAGTTTGCTACTCGTTCTACTTGCCACCTTCGCCACCGTCGCCTTCGCACAAGACGATCTGTTGCAACCCTGTTTCGATCTTTCTGAGGAAGATTGCACCCTTTACTATGACGCCCAAATGTTCCTGCCCGAATCCACCAACTTCACTGCGAGTGTAGATGTTGCCGTAGGCTTGGATGACCAAAGCTACACTGCCACCGTTTTGGCAGGAGGTGGCTATGTCGCAGACATGGACGTTCTCTCCCAAGTGAGCGACTTCATCGCCTTGCTTGAAGCCACCGACTCCGCCGAAGACTTGGCAAACCTCACCCTCGAAAATGTGTTGACCAACGTGGGCACCTTGCTCATGGCAGCTGACGCTGACCTGTCACTCTCCATCACCTTGCCCGATGAGTTGTTAGCGGAGATGGACGGGATAATTTCTAATCCGCTGGACTTGAACTTGTGGTTTGTGGACGGCATCGCCTATGCCGATTTGACCCCCGCCGCCGTGGTTGACCCCACTTTAGCTGGCATCTTTGGGATAGACTTGAATGAGGCACTCGCCTTCGCCCAACTCACCTTGACCGAAGAACAATTCCAAGACCTATTGAGCGACGATGACTTGATGGCTCAATTGGATATGCAACTGGACTCTCAAGACATGCTGATGGGCGAGTTGCCCGCCGACATTGAAGACGCGATCACCTTGACCCGCCTCGACGATGAAGATGGCTATGCTGTATTTGAAACCAGCGTGGACTTGGTGACGTTGCTTTCCAGCGAATTCGTGCGTGAACAAGTTGTCACCGCGATTGAATCCGACGAGGATATGTCTGCTGAAGGCACCCCCACTGCGGATGAAATCGTAGACGCATTGATCGCCTCGTTGACCGAATCCGAAATTGTCTCCTATGAATACATTGACCTCGAAAGCGGTTACTATGTTTCGACTGAAATTTACGTCAACACGGTGATTGATCCCGCTCCGTTAGCTGCTCTTGATTCCGGTTCAACCGAAGGCATGCCTGCCATCATCACGGTGGACGTGACGATCGTTTTCGAGCGTTCAGAAATTGATGAAGTCGCCGAGATTCCTGCTCCTGCTGATGGCATTGTTGTTCCCTTTGCAGAGTTAATCGGCAGTTTGAGCGGTTCTGAAGGTCAAGCGCAATAACCCTCGCCAGCATCCCCACGACGGACAGGGTACGCGCCCTGTCCGTGCTTATTCTTCCACTACTTCTACGCTCATATTTGCGCTATAATTAGCACACCAACCCGCTGATGAATATTGGAAGCTCCTGCTCATGACTGTCACCATTGCGCCGAATAACCCCGCTATTATCGAATATCTCGCGTGGATCAAGCGAACACGCCAGCGTGCAGATGCCCAACACGAGGGCAACGTGCGCTATGGATTTGCTATGCTCTTAGAGCGCACTTCCAAACTTGCCAAGCTAACCCTCGTGCAGGAGTACAGCACGCGCACCGCTAAGAATAATCGCGTCCGCTACGATGGCATTGTGCGTGATGATTCCAACCTGACGCATGGCTACTGGGAGGCGAAGGACACGCAAGACGACCTTGAGGCGGAAATCCGCAAGAAGCGTGATGCAGGCTACGATTTCAAGAACATCATCTTTGAGGACTCGCGCACTGCTGTTTTATATCAGCAGGTAGAGAACACATCACAATATGATATTGCTGGTCGTGCCGATCTCTCGCAACCCCATCAGATCGCACGCTTGCTAGACACATTTTTTAACCGCGACATTCCCGCTTTCACCGAGTTCAAGGAAACAATAACCTACTTTAAGTTAGAAGTTCCCAAAGTTGCGAATAGGCTCAACGAGAAGATCAAGGATGCTCACCGCGA
>CAIRDJ010000205.1 GCA_903877335.1 uncultured Chloroflexota bacterium
CCTACAATAATCCAGTGTATGACAAAACGCCAAAGCGGTGATGTTGTTTTCTGCTGTTGATTAGCCATGTTTCTTGTCAATGCTTTCTTTCGATCAGTCGAATTTAACACGATTAATTGGAAGGGCAACATTAAACCTTGTACCGATCCCCTCATGAGTAATCAACCACATGTGCCCTCCGTGCGCCTCAATGATTGCCTTTGCAATTGGTAGACCGATGCCGGTATCACCGAGTCCTTTGATAACCACTTTTTGACTAAAACGATTACGAGAGAACACTTCATCCTCATCAGCATCAATCCCGCCCCCACTATCTTCAACCGCGATTAATATTGCTTCGGTTTGGCGAACATCATTGATGCTAAAATTTAGTCGCTCTACAACAAGCGACACTGCACTTTGCGGAGGGGAGACTATATAGGCGTTGTTCAATAATTGCCCAACAACCTGTTGGACACCACTCACATCAATGTCCACAAGCGGTAGGTTGTCCTCCAAAGATAGATTCAACGTAAGTTCCTTTTCATGGAATTGATATGAAGCCTTTGAAATTAAATCTTCCACGACTTCAACCAGATTCACTTTTTCATATTCAAGGGTAATTTGCCCAGCATCAAGGGCGGAAAGATAACTGAGATCAACCAACATCGTGTCAAGGCGTACCACATTGGCAGAAATACGATCAACAAAACGACGATGGTTTTGTGGAGATGCTAAATCCCCCTGCCGACTGAGCAGATCAAGATAATGTACGATGGAAGTCATCGGGGTACGTAATTCTTGTACCATTTGGTAAATTAGGTTGCTGTCGGTCGCATGCCCAACTTTCACGAACTCATAGGAGGCGGCACCATTCGTCGAAGTAGAATCTAACTCCACCTGATTCATGCTGACGGTGGCGAGTTTAAGGCGCATTTCATTCAATTCGCGCTCAAGGTTGCTCTTTTGCGCGCTCAGGCCGGTGAGCATGGCGTGCAAATCATCCACACCTCCTTCAATACTCTTTGGTGATGTAGCAAGGTCCCCCTCAATTTGCACCATGAGTTTGTCGCGCTCTAAAGCCGTTGTGACTAACTCTATTCGCGTTTTGTCTAAGTCGGTGGTGAGGTTGGTGTTGTCGTCAGAAATGGTTTTTATGTGGCGATTTGCTTCTATTAGCTGTATCTTGTATTCGTCCAATTCACTTTGTACCGAGGATAAATCCGCCAACAAGCGCGCCCGTTGCTCTTTGATGCGGTCAATTTTAGCAGCAAGTTGGGTGCGTTCTATACGATACTGGTCACGCTGACGAGCAATCGCCTCGCGGTCAGCAGCAAGATGACGAATTTCCGCCTCCATCAACTCTAACTGAGTTTCAAGTTGATTCTGTTTTTGGTTTCGCGTCTCTAAGCGACGATTATCTCCCAACATAGTGCCCTGTTCTAATTCAAGTGGCTCAGTAGTGTGAGGCGTAATCGCTTGTTCAGCTGTGTTTTTTGACGCAGTGATCAGTTTTTCTGAAACAGCGTCGGCAACGATCTTGTTCAGTTGATCTTCAATCGCAGTCAGGTGTTTCTGTAGGTCATGATTTTCTGACTCAATTTGTTGGTTGGAAAACCCGATTGAAAGAATGATCTCGTTGAAAGATTCACTAGAGCCATTGCCCGCTTGTCCAACGTTGTGCAACTCGGCAAGTTGTTCACGCAATGAATTCAGTCGTAGGTTGAGGTGATGCCCTTCACGACCCAATTGTTCAAGGATTGACGCCTGTGTAGTAACCACGCCTCCTAATGTGTTTCGATCTTTCTGGAAAGACAGCTGTTGTTCCAGTTCTTGAATGTGCTTCATGAGATTATCGCGCTCAGCCCGCAAACGACTTTGCTCGTAATAGGCGACGGAGAACCGTTCAATTAAAGACATGTCCTGTTTCCCACCTATCAAGGTCATGAGCCTTGCGCGCAACTTTTCTAACTCATTGGCGAGGTCATCAATTTGATCTTGAAGATGTTTATTCTTGTTTCGTGCCACTTCAATTGTGCCTTGTATCTCACTATATTGTATCTTAGCATCAGTTTCCGTAAATTCCGCTATGTCAGTTGCATGGTCACCGATCAACCGTTGGGCAAAGCGTTGCTCAAGAGCGTCTCTTGTGCGTTTCGCCTCATTCACCAAGCCTAACAAATGCCCCACCACTTTACCAATATTACGCAATAGCTCGCGTTCATTCAGCGACAACTCACGCTTTGAATAGGGTTGGGCAATGATAATGATGCCCAAAACTTGGCTAGAGCGCATCAAGGGTTGAAAATACGCAATGCCATATTCTGACATTTCCAAGCGACTATACAACTCTTCAATTTCCTTCGGTTGATTCTCAAGCCGAATGACCCGCTGCTCTTTGAGACGAATGGATGCCTCGAGGGTGGGCAATTCACCGAGATTAATGGACGGTATGGTGAGCATCGGTTTGTTGCGTGCGCCATCATGAGCCGAAACCACATCGACATGATTCCCTTGTGTAAAAGATAGCAGAATCGCCAGATCAGCTCGTAAAACCTCCGTGCATGCCACAACAATTTGGCTTGGGATTTTATCAAAATCTGTGTCTTCGAGAATTAAACCGAGTGTTTTTAAAAGTTGAGTGGAACTGGAGTCGTTTAAGACGCGATCCAACGGGACATCCCTCATCGTAATTTCAGCCGTTTCTCCTAAATTAGCCAAATCGGCATCAAAATCAAGCAACTCAGTATCCGTTGGGTAGCGCACCGTCCTTAGAGTGGCAATACTTGGCGTGCTGTTTTGTGGAACAACTTTCCTGTGTGTGCGTGCTTCTTTAATGGCACGCTCAAAAGCGTGAATTATTTTGATGTATAGCGTGAGCGGAACACAGAACATCATCGCCCATATACCGACTCGCCCGTGTAAATCAAATTCGCCAGTCGGTGCGCCCAAAAAATATTCGATTAGTTTCATCGCCTGTAAAATCGTGAATAGCCCAATGGTCGCCATTTTCCAAATGAGGCAATTCAGTGATTTTCTTTCGCGAAAGACGAACACAAAACCCATGCACCCAACCCCAATGCTCAGAATGATCCATATCAGCGACCAACCTGTTTGGTTAAGGCTTGTGAAAGTGTCTGTTTGTGCCCGCTGTAAAATAGTGAAGATGAACAGTAAGAGGGTGACAACCAATCCACCGAACAGAACAAGGCGTGCAACCGCACCATCATCTTGCCGATCGGCGGTGATGAAAACCCACACTACCAAGATAACTGAAACAACGTTCACCAATCTTTCCACGACGGGTAACATAACTGCTACAACATTTGAGCGCATGCTTAACAAGTCGAGAGCAATTAACATCACCCATAGTCCTAGCAACCAACCACTACCATTTAAATAGCGTTGCGCAGTTTGACTTTTTTGATCATGTTGTCGATAGATTAGGGCGCTAATCAGAGTCAACAACTGAAGGAGTGACATGCTTAAGTAGGATGACAAGTCTATGTATAAACTATAGTTGTTAGACACGCAAAATCCTTGCTCGCTTCACGAAATAAAGGCACACACTGAGTATAACACACCCTGAGTAAACGCATGGATAGTGCTCGGCTATGCACATGCGGAATCGTCTATGTAAAGTAGGCTCGCTCATGGTATGATGGCAAAAACAACAGTGGCATGATGGAAACAATTCTACGGTTTAACACACAGATTGCACAATTGATGCGCCGAAACCATTGGATTGCGACCTATGGTGTGCGTTTATGGCAGATGAAACAAGCACACTTTACAGCGGGTGTGGTGGCAGTCATCATCAATGAGAAAGCTCAAGTGCTACTCGTTGAACATGTATTCCATCCGAAGTATCCGTGGGGACTACCAGGGGGATGGGTAGATCGCAACGAATCTCCAGAGCGGGCGTTGATCCGCGAGATGCAGGAAGAGTTGTCTGTGCACGTGCGGGTTGAACGAGTCGTTTTAGTTGAACTCTCCAATCTGCTTCGTAACCATCTTGATATTGCCATGTTGTGCCACACCAACCAACCAATCGGAAACCTCAGCGCGGAGTTATTGGGCTACGGATGGTACAACACCGACAACCTGCCCCCCCTATCTAGTTTTCATACCCGCGCCATTCAAAAATTATTCGAGTGAGCGCAACTTATGACATCAAGCGTTAAAGGACTTGGCACAAAACAACGTCGCCAACAATTACCTCCCCTCATTCCCATCGTTTCAATTCTATTGTTACTCCTGTCGTTGGGATTGTTTGCCGTTCAGCTGGTGAGTTACAGTCGCTTACAAACACGCCTCCCCACTAATCTGAGGGTAGCAGGTATTGATGTAAGCGGATTAGAAGAGGCAGACGCTGTTTCGCGCTGGGTCTTGGCTTATGCTGAGCCAGTGACTTTGTTTGTTGGGGAAAGCCCGATCATTCTCAACCCTGCGGAGATTGGCTTTAGAACGAATGATGCCATCATGATTGCGCAGGCGAAACAGTCAAATGCAAATAGTCAAGGTTTTTGGCAGGGCTTTCTTGTTCACTTGACGGGACGCGAGTTTAACCAAGCGGTTGACATTCCCTTGAATGCCACCTATCAAGAGACCTTGTTGGTCAATTTCCTGCAGGATATTGCCAACCGTTATAACCAGAAGGCAGGTGGGGCACGGTATAACGTCGATACTTTGGAGGTCTACAGTGGGGCAGACGGTTTACAGGTAGAAGTTCAACAAGCTAAACGACTGGTTGAAGAAGCTATTTACCGGACCGATAATCGCGTTGTGGATTTGCCACTAACCTCGCTTGCTACGATTGATGCGTCTATCGACACGTTGCGCGACTTAGTTGTTGACTACCTCGAGCAAAATGATTTTATTTATGACGGCAGTACCACCACCGCTTCTGTATATATCCTGGATTTACAGACGGGCGAGGAGGTTAATCTTTTAGGGGATGTTGCTTTTTCAGCAGCAAGCACCATGAAAGTCGCCATTCTGATTCAATATTTTAGGCGGTTAAATTTCGCACCGTCGCAAGACGAAGCATGGTTGATGGCAAATTCGTTGTTGTGTAGCAACAATGCCTCCTCTAACCTGCTGGCACAAATCATAGGGGACAATGATCTCTTTGCGGGATTGCGTCGCATCAACGACACCTTACAGGAAATTGGCACCCGAAACACGTATCTGACCGCCCCCTTTGATCTAGGTATTGCGGGACAACAACTAGGATCGATTGGCGCACCGGTCACGTATCCGAATGCGAACCACAACACCGGCGCGGACCCATATAATCGCACCAGCGCTGAAGATATGGGCTATCTGTATACCATGCTATATGATTGCGCGGAGTATGGATCGGGCTTGGCGTTGGTCGATGATGAGGGCTTCTTGCAGAATGAATGTAAGCAGATGCTTGAGTTGATGAGTGCTAATGACCTGCTGCGGCTCTTACAAGGAGGCATACCTGAAGGGGTACGTATTTCACACAAGAATGGTTGGATATTTGACACCGTTGGAGACGCGGGGATTGTTTATTCACCCAATGGAAGAAACTATGTCATCGCGGTGTACCTCTGGGAACAAACCGACTTTCAGGATTTTGAGCGACTGTGGCCCCTTGTTGAGGGAATCTCACGCGCGACATGGAATTACTTCAACCCCGAGGCAACTCTAACAGAACCGCGAGCAGATCTTCCATTCACGGCACAAGAGTGTGAGGGTAACTATCTTCCGCCTAGTCCCGAGGAAGTTAATCTGGATGACATTGATGCGTGGAAGCAAAACTAAATACGCTTTAGCATGTAGAGATAGTTACGGGGCGTGCGATACTCGTACTGCACCTGATCCATCAATGCTTTCACAAAGTAAACGCCCCACCCTCCACCATTTTCAGGACGCTGATCCAGCGGTTTAACTGGGTCTGGATCGGATTGCTCAAGCGGATTAAAGGGGGGACAATCATCAATAATGACCGTTAGAAATTGCACCCCATTTGATTGACAACGCACCTCAATCGTATTGGATGTGCATCCCGCCAATCTATCTAGCTGACCCGTTCCATGCTCAATAATATTAGTACAAACTTCGTCCACAGCAAGCTCAACGCGATACGCTTCCTGTTGTGGCATACCTGCCTTCAATGCGAGGTTTGTCACCCACTCACAAATACGTGGCACTTCTTCAATTTGCGCGTCAACCGACATGATATTCTCGAGGGTTGTTGCTAAAGCCTTAACTATTTCTTGTGAGTTACTCAAATCTTTTGGTTGCGTCCTCCACGCGATCAAACACACTTAGGAGAGTGTCCAACCCTGCCATGTTGAGCGACTCAAACACCTGTTCAGTGGGTTGAATGATACAAATTTCACGATGAACTTGTTGCAGGGCATTGTAGCCATAAACAATTTCACGTAAGCCCGCACTGTTTATATAGTCCACACTGCTTAAATTCAGGATGATATGACGCGCGTGTTTGACCGCCTCTTGCATGGCATGACGAAACAAGATAGCGGTCACGCTGTCAATGCGCCCTGAAACAGCAAGCGTAAGGGAATTCTCAGAGGTGGCTTGAATTTCAAACTCCGTCATTCGCGTTATTCCATTCATTGTGATTAAAGATTCATCATAATCGGTATTTTGATCTGTTCTTACTTTTTCAAAAGTTTATCATTTGACTCAAGGGTAAAAACAATGTACAAGTAAGCGTTCTTCGATGAATACACAAACTGTCGTACTGTTCACCATAACCTTTGCGGTCTTGCAACTAGCCGTACAACGCTCCGACCGGACCAAGAGGCGCGGTGTGCGAACTTTTTGGTTCTGGATGGTCCTACTGATTGGCGTGTATGCAGTATTTACGACGCGCTTCCTTGAGGTGCTATTGGCTTTTGTTCTAGGGGTTATCATCAGCGGATTGTACTGGATCTTAATTGGGCGATATAACCCCGTCAAAAGTAGCGAAGACATTAAAGTGCTTGGGCTAGATGATTGAGCAGAAGGCGCGGCGGACCGACCCTCTGCTCAATTGATTAGCCAATGATGTTGATCGGAATGACGTTCGGGCTTTGCATTATTAGCAAACTTGCACGCGCCGCAATGGCTTGTGCGATGTGCGTCAACGCTCGCGCCGATTCACTTTCAGCATCATACAGCACGACCGGACGACCGTAGTCCCCCCCCATCCTCACCGATGAGGCAAGTGGGACGCGCCCTAGAAATGGCACACTTAATTCCTTAGCAAGATTCTCTCCTCCACCTATGCCAAAAAATTCCCCCGCCATGTTCTCCACGATACCGATGATTGGAACGTTAAGTTGTTTGAACATTGCCACACTCCGACGCGCATCAGAAACCGCGACATCCTGGGGTTGGGTGACGATGACAGCGCCTGTCAGCGGAAAGTGTTGTGCTAACGACAGGGGCGCATCTCCAGTGCCGGGTGGTAAATCAACCACCATGTAATCAAGTTTGCCCCAGTGAACATCATCGAAGAATTGGCGGATCGCGCTATGAAGCATCGGTCCGCGTAAGATCATGGGTCGATCAGGAGTAGTCAAAAAGCCCGTGCTCATCAGCTTGACCCCAAATGCCTTGAGGGGAACCATCTTGCCATCTTCCACCAAAGGGCGCCCCGTATCTAAACCAGTCATGGTCTGAATATTCGGGTTCAAAATGTCCGCATCAATGAGTCCGACTTCTGCTCCCATTTCTGAAAGGGCTACTGCGACGTTGGTGGCAACGGTACTTTTGCCAACTCCCCCTTTTCCACTGGCAACCGCAATTAAAATATTGGCAGGGCTTTGGGTTTGGTTAGGGAGTGAACGCCCCTTGGGCACTTCTGCGTCCCATTGAATTTCAATGGCTTGGATGCCTGCCACCTTGCCAACCACAGCGTCCTGGCACCGTTCTAAGAACACATTTTTAAGGGGGCAGGCGGGCGTGGTTAGGACAATCGTAAACTTGGCAACATCACCCTGTATGGAAAGGTTGCGAACCATGTTTAACGAGACTATATCTCGATGAAGTTCTGGTTCAATCACATTGCTGAGAGCTTGCATCACAAGTGTATTTAAGTCAGACACGAGCATTCCTCCATGTTGTTCTGATGTTCGGTGGGATGATTATACTGATTGTGACCAATATTCCAGAAGGATCACCTAAGAAAAAAGCAGGCGACGATGGTCACCTGCTTTTTGGGTTTTCCTATATTCAACTTTTGCGTGGCTAGTTCTGAGATTCCTGCGAGGCACGCTTCTTCGCCAACGCTGCTTCACGCTTTGCCTTGCGTTCTTCGGGCGTAGAGGCACCGGGCGACGCAACAGGGGTTGCCGCGGGCGTGGCTTCAACAGCTTCTACTGTTGCAGAAGTAGCTGGCGTACTTACAGCAGGAGCGGTCGTTGCCGCAACTTTCTTGGCTTCGGCAGCTGCTGCTTTGCTCTTCGCCTTCAACACATCTTTATGTTCCCAACCTCCCCGTGCTTCTGCTTCCTCGGTTGCACGAGTGGGAGCGATTGAACGCCAATAGCTGAACGGCTTGTTGAGTTTGTCCTTGCCGTGAATGTGACTTCGAGTGCGATCATAACTTGCCAATTCGTAATCATGATCCATCTTGATCGAATCAAACGGACAAAACTCCGCGCAATATCCACAGTTCATACAAATATCAATATCAATGTAGAACGCTTCTGAACGTGGTATAGGGCGACCGGTCTTGGCATCATTTTCCTGTACGATCCAGATGCATTGTGGTGGGCAAACCTTTGAACAAATCCCACAAGCAGTACACCACTCCATGCCAGGATTGTCCATATCTTGGTCATTCACTACCAAGAAGGGAACAAAGCGGAAACGCTCTGGCACGGCAATCTTCTCTTCAGGATACTGAACGGTGTACGCGCCGGTTGCCTTTAACCCTTGACGCTCTTCAAAGATATCCTGATTAAAATATCTACGCCCGGCATAGCGCAAGTCTTCGATATATGTATTGATGAAGTGGGTTAATGTAACACGCAACCCTTTCAGAATACCAACACCCATGTTTGCCATCGACATTCCTCCTTGTCAACTAACGGTCAGTTTCACCCAATACGATGTCAATACTACCTAAGATCACCACAATATCTGCCACCTTTTGCCCATGTGACATGGTGCTAAAGGGAGTCAAATTGATGAAGGATGGGGCGCGGACGTGATAACGCCATGGGTTCTTCGTTCCTTTGTCGTCACCAGCAGAGACAACATAGAAGCCAAGTTCACCCTTCGGGTTTTCAACACGTCCATAAGACTCTCCAAGTGGAATGCGCGGGGTATGTTGTGAGTTACCCGCAACGCTTTGACCTTTGGTCTTCTCAAGGCGAGGGAGAATTTGTTTGAGGATGCGGATACTTTCACGCATTTCATCCAAACGAATCATGTAACGATCGTAGACATCCCCATTTTGGCGAACGCAAACATCAAAGTCTAGTTCAGGATAAATGCTATAGGGTTCTGCCCGACGAACATCATAAGGAACGCCACTGGCGCGGAGCAATGGTCCCGCCGCACTCATCGCAATTGCATCAGAAGCGGAAAGTACGCCCGTACCGATGGAGCGAGTCTTGACGATTTCGCTGTCGCTTAAGAATCTATCCAATTCATCAATGGCGCGGGGCAAGCGTTCGTTGATGAGTTCAGTCAAGTATTGCATCGTGTTGAAATCACGCACTTGATCGTTGACCATGTTCATGACGCTACGGATACGGTCGGGCAAGTCATACGCCAAACCACTAAACCGGAAGTAGTTGCACATCATGCGTGCGCCGGTGGTTGCCTCAAAGAAATCCAGAATCTTTTCACGTTCGGCAATGGCATACAATGCTGGGGTGAAGAAGGCTCCTAAGTCATTCAGCAAGAAACCAATCGCCCAAAAGTGATTGACAATGCGCGTCAGTTCTGCCATCAAAACGCGGATGACTTGGGTGCGATAAGTGGGGGGAACGTAGCGCGATCCGTTTGAAAGCAAGTGCTCAACAGCGAGCGTATACCCAAAGTTATTGCCTAGACTACTGATGTAATCCAGACGATCGGTGAACGGCATGTTGTGCAAGTAGGTATTACGTTCGCCAATTTTTTCATGGTTGCGGTGCAAGTAGCCCATCACGGGTTCCAATTTATCCACCGTTTCGCCATCGAGCGTCAGCACAATGCGGAATACGCCGTGCGTGCTTGGATGGTGTGGACCCATGTTGACAACCAATTGATCGGTCTTGATGTGGTCGTTGCTGGGCATTTCTTCAACATCAACGCCCAAACCCATACCTGAGTAGATTTGTTCTTCAGAGGTATCGGTCAGTTTACTGAGATCGAAGTCGGCGGGATAACGAACATTGCTACCATACGCATTGAGTTCTTCGGCTCGGTAAACATGCCCTGCGGGCCAACGGGAATCGAAAGGCTTATGCTCTGCTTCATAGTAGGCTTCCTTCCAATCCTTACGCATTGGAAAGCCGTCAAAGCCTTCCCAAAGCAAGATGCGGCGCAAGTTGGGATGTCCCTCAAACTGGATGCCGAACAGATCATACGCTTCGCGCTCTTGAAAATTCGCACCAGGATAGATGCTGGTGAGGGAAGGAACTTTGGCTTCTTCGCGGTCAGTCTTGGTCTTGAATACCAAAGCGGAGCCACCGCTGGTTCGATAAGCGTGATATACCATCTCGAGCGGATCACCCTCTTCAATGCCAAGATAATCCACCGCGGTTGCGCTGGATAAATAATCAAAGCCCATTTCATCACGGATGACTTGGGCAACTTCTATCAGTTTGTCCTTGTCCACAACAATACCCGAATAACCCGAGCGCGAATCCAAAGAGATCGCTTGGGGGAATTTCTCTTTGAGTATGCTGATTGTGGTATCCAGATCAAGCTGTGTCAGGTCTGGTGCAAGTTGATCGGTCATCGCCTATCCTTTCGCAGCATCGCGTGCGCGTTTGCGTGCAACGGCTTCTTCACGACGTTGTTTAACAATTGTCAAGCGCTGTGCATCATCTGCTGAAATCTCGGTTGTCTCTGCCACCAACGTAGCGGCTTGTGTGGCAACCAAAACCTTCTTGGGCGCATCATCAATGAAGCGGTGCGCTGGTAACTCACGGACACCATACGACTGACCCGCTGCCGCTAACTCGGCTTGGCGACGAATAATTTCCATTTGCCGCGGATCAACAATATCGGGACCCAGAATAGGAATGGGCGTAGGTTCAGAAGGACCCACCCCATACCAAGGCACATCATCCATGTTGGCTAAAGATTGGCCATCGATCTTCTTTTGAAGCGCAATTAGCCCATGCAGCAATGCTTGTGGGGTGGGGGGGCAACCAGGAACATAAACATCCACTGGAACGTACTTGTCGATGCCAGAAACGACATTGTACCCCTCTTTGAAAGGACCGCCACCACTGGCACAGGCACCCATTGCCATCACATATTTTGGCTCCGGCATTTGGTTATACAAGCGCACAATTGGAACGACCATCTTTTTGGTAACGGTGCCAGACACAATCATTAAGTCCGATTGACGCGGACTTCCGCGCATCACTTCCATTCCAAATCGACTTAAATCATATCGAGATGCCGCAGTGGCAATCATTTCAATTGCACAACATGCCAGCCCAAACAACATTGGCCACATCGAATTACGACGGCTCCAGTTATAAATCTTGCTCAGGCTTGTAATCGCTACATTGCCTTGCAAATCATCGGGAACCGGAAACTCGGTATCGTGAATCAGTTGCAGGTCCATTTAGGAATTGACCTCCTCATACCACCCAACCAAAATCGACTGTAAAATAGCGTCCTCAACATCACGAGGATCATCACCAAATTCTGGGAGCGAAATTATCATTTGATAAAGCTGATACAAACCTACAGAATCTACCATTGTGGTAGGATACGAAGCCTTGAGCGCAAGCACAATCTCAAACTCCGAATCCCAGAATAAACTCACCGCAGTAGACCCTTTTCGTAATTATACAGATTGTGACAGTTTTCCCAAACCCCTGTACCACACCAATTTTGGGTTTGTTTGGTAGGAATAACACGATGACTGTACCCTATTTGAGCGCAAATTCATCAGACAGTGAGTATAGGAAAGGCATTACTGTTTGTCAATAAACATGCAGCTTACGCTATTGAAAATTGGTAACAACAGCACCCTGTAACGAAACTTGACAATGGTGGGCGAGGTTGGCAATGCCACGCTGTTGATAGGCATCGGACATGGCTTGTGCAACCGTTTTAGCATCATCTGCGCGCCGGCACACCGCCAGTAAGGTCGGTCCCGCGCCCCCTATCGTGACCGTCAGCGCGCCGTGCTGAAGTGCAAACTGACGCACCTCATCAAAAAAAGGCATGAGATGTTTACGAGCTGGCTCAACAATGTGGTCAGAGGACATCGCTTGCGCAAGTGCAGGGACATCCCCGCGATAAAGTGCATCGATCAGCGAAGCCACTTGCCCCGTTTGATGGACTAGCGCGTGCAGAGGAATCGTGGGGGGCAAAACAGCACGCGCTTGTGCAGTGGTAACTTCAACTTTGGGGGTCACCAATGCCAGATGGAGGTCGCTCGGAATTGGCAAGGTGCGTAGCCCGCCGATGTCTGCACGTGTGAAAAGCGTGATGCCACCGAACAAACACGGTCCTACATTATCAGGATGCCGACCCGCTACGAGTGCTTCACCGTCCAGTGCCGGCTCTAGCAAGTCCTGTCGCGTGAGAGGTTCGCCTAACAAAGCGTTGGTTGCAACTGCACCCGCAACAGCACTGGCGGCACTGCTGCCAAGTCCGCTGCCAAGTGGCAATCCTTTATGAATTTCCAACTCAATGCCCACCTCTAACCTATTGGCGAGTTGAAGCACCTTCATTGCCGCAACACTTGCTGTATTCTTGCTTGGATCAAGAGGTAGTTTACCGTGATCCCCCGTGATTTTCGTGATGGTTAAGCCTGGTTGTGTTCTACGACGTGCGACTACTATATCACCCGGAGCGGGCAGGGCGAGTCCAAGGATATCGAAACCAACGCCTAAATTTGCGACTGTGGCGGGCGCGAAGGCTTCTGCTATAGAAAATGACATGTGAACGAATTATCCTTTGTAAAAAGTAGTCTTGAAGAAGGGAACTATAGGCTATGGGTAGCATCTTACAATGTATGGATTGTGGACAACAATACCCGATTAATCAACTCATTTATACATGTGACCATTGTGGGGGCTTACTGGATGTGCGGCATGACCTGGCAAGCGTCAAGCATACGATCAATCGCGAATTGTTTGATGCACGTTTAGGTTCCAACCCCAGCAAGACTCCTTATCATAGTGGAGTTTGGCGCTATAAAGAATTGGTGTATCCCGATTTGGATGAGAAGTTAATTGTCACTCGCCCCGAAGGGAACACCAACCTGTATCGCTTTTCTTCGCTACAGAATTGGGTAGGGAGCGAATGCTTATACCTCAAGCACGAGGGAGAAAATCCTACAGGTTCATTCAAAGATCGTGGCATGACAGGAGGAGTGACGCAGGCGCGCTCGTTAGGAATGAAGCAGATCGCCTGTGCCAGCACCGGAAATACCTCTGCTGCGTTGGCATCGTATGCCGCACAAGCAGGGTTACGCGGAATTGTCTTCTTTCAGAATAGCAACGTGGCAATTGGTAAACTCGCTCAAGCAGTTGCTTATGGGGCAATGTGTGTTCGTGTTGACGCAGACTTTGACCGTAATCTTGAGTTAGTACGAGAACTCTCTATAGAACTAGGCATCTACGTTTTGAACTCGATTAATCCCTTCCGTTTGGAAGGACAAAAAACGATTATGTTTGAAACGATCCAACAGCTAGACTGGAACGTTCCCGATTGGATTGTTGTGCCTGGCGGGAATTTAGGGAACTCTTCTTCGTTTGGGAAAGCATTGTGTGAATTGTTTGAGGTTGGGTTGATTGACAAGTTGCCACGTTTAGCGGTCATTCAGGCAGCGGGGGCAAGCCCACTTTATCGGGCATATCAAAATGGTTTTGAGCATTTCGAATCGATGAAAGCTCATACTGTCGCCAGTGCCATCAAGATTGGCAACCCGGTCAACTATGCCAAAGCGGTGCGTGCACTGCGTGATACCAATGGCGTGGTGGAAATGGTGACAGATCAAGAGATTATGGATGCCAAAGCGATGATTGATGCGAGTGGGATTGGTTGTGAGCCTGCATCGGCGTGTTCTTTGGCAGGAACGCGCAAACTGATTGCGGCGGGAATCATTCACCCTTCAGAGACAGTGGTGGGCATTTTAACCGGTCACGTCTTGAAAGATCCGGATGCTGTGGTGAATTACCATAGCAACACGATGGAAGATGTCGTGGCAAACCACCCTAACCTGTTGCATGATGTTGGGGACGATGTTCAGCAAATCCGCACCTTGCTGAAGAGCAACTTAGCCTGAGCATTTGGAAGAACGGATGGGGGCACCCCCCATCCAAGATTACAGTTGCTCAAGTGCTTGTGCCAAGTCTGCCAAAATATCGTTGGTGTCTTCAATGCCGACAGCGAAGCGCACCAGGTTATCGGTCATTCCCAATTCAAGACGTTCGTCTAGTTCTTTGTCGTAGTAGCTCATCACAGCAGGTTGCTCAATCAGGCTTTCTACCCCACCCAAACTCGGCGCTATGAATGGAATCCGAAGGGCATCCATGAAGCGTCGTGTTGTAGCCATATCCCCACGAATCATGAAGCTAATCACTCCCCCAAAACCGCACATCTGCTGGGTAGCAATCGCGTGATCGGGGTGTGAAACCAAGCCGGGATACCAAACACGCTCAACATTGGGATGTTTTTCCAGAAACTCTGCGACCTGCTGGGCAGTGTGATTTTGCTGTTGAACCCGAATGCCGAGTGTTTTTAGCCCACGACTGAGAAGATATGCCGAGTTGGCATCAATCATTCCACCTAAGATTCCGCGCCCATCACGGATGACCCTCATTCGCCCTTGATCTGCCCCAACCAACACCCCTGCCAGAATATCATTGTGACCGCTTAGATATTTCGTGGCACTATGCACCACAAAATCAACACCAAAATCAAGTGGTTTCTGATTGATTGGGGTGGCAAAGGTGCTATCAATCATCGTCATCACTTGGTGACGACGGGCAATATCAACTAACCTAGGTAAATCAACTATTCCCAAGAAAGGATTGGTAGGACTTTCGGAAATAATAAAGCGGGTACGTTGCGGAATGATCGCGCATTCCAACGCCTCATAGTCGCCCATGGGAACCATGCTCACCTCTATATTGAAGCGCTTCAACCATTGCAGGGCAAATTGTCGAGTGCGACTATAGCAATCATCGGTCATCACCAAGTGTTGCCCGGCACGCAAAACGGTTAACAGGAGCGTCGTGATGGCGTTCATTCCACTCGGAAACAAAATAGCGTCTGCGCCATGATCCAACAGGGCTAACTTATCTTCAACATCACGGATGGTTGGGTTTCCATAACGGGCATATTCAACCCGATCTGCCCCACCCCCCCATGTCTTTTGTTCCATGTAATCCAGTAGATGTTGGGTTGTATCGAAGCGATATGTTGCAGAATGTACAATCGGGGTATGTAAAGCGTAATACGGCGAGTTCGCTGCGTTTTTTCCATGTACACTTTGTGTACTTGTACTAAAATCGTGTTCAAATTGGGATTGTAGGGAAGATTCATCCATTGTTACTTTGTCCTAACTGGAGCGTTCACATCGTTATTCATCTAAAAAGCGATGAGTAAAGTGGTGTTGCGATGGACACAACTTGCGAAATATCGTCCAAACAGCTGTGCTTGGCGGGATTGGCACCTGTCCCGTTCGCCTTCACGGGGGTTGCCGCAGCTTCATCGAACCGAATCTCTCCACTGCTCTGGATATTGATCCAGTCGATATTCTTATTTCAAGGCAACCATAACACAGAAAGAATGTGAGAGCAAGTCATGCAACCGCGTCATCAACACGCCTTACCGAAGCAACTCACCATAGAGATTATTAGCGGTGTTGATGACGGAACCTTGTTCCGACTTGAATTACAGGGGTCTAGCCTAACTGCTACGCTTGGTCGCGACCAAGAAAATGATGTGTCACTGCCAAATGACGCTTGTGTGTCGAGGGAGCATGCCGTTCTAACATGGACTACTCAAGGTTGGCGGTTGGAAGACTGCCAGAGCCGAAATGGAACCTTCATTGAAGCAGATGATTTATCTGCTCCTGATGTCTCCATCACGACTTTTCATCCTGTGCTGATTGGAATGCCGTTCCGAATTGGAAAGACTTGGATAATCGTCCGTAACTATGCCTAGTTCGTTGCGCACCCTAACCGAAATTTTGATTGACGCACGCAAAATATCGTCCCAGCTTAACCATCGCTACTTAGGGGTGGAACATTTGATGTTGGCGTTACTCCGCACACCCAACACGGTTGTGCACACCCTCATTCAAAAACAGAGTGTATCACCAGACTACATTGCTAACTTGATCGAGCAGAAAATTGGGGTGGGAAGTGCTAGTATCTTGTGGTCAGGACTCCCCTATACACCCCGAACCCAAGTGATTCTCAACATTGCCCATGATCTTGCCCTTGAGTCTGAGCGTTGTTACAACGACATACATGAGCTAGATTTGCTTTTGGCTATCTTGATGGAGAAGGATAGCCTGATTGTGCGGATTCTGCATCGAGCAGGACTGGATACAGAATCCCTGATGAACCACGCCAGTGTTTAGAGATTGTTCAGCACGGACTGAGCAAACTCAGTGGTACTAATGTACGCCCCCCCACGTGGAGCAATGTCTGCGGTACGCGCGCCAGAGGCGAGCGTTTGCTCCACAGCGGACTCAACGGCTTGTGCTTCCTCTTCCAGCTGTAGGCTATAGCGTAAAAGCATAGCTGCGCTCAAAATCATGGCGGTTGGGTTTGCTTTGCCTTGTCCCGCAATATCAGGAGCAGAACCGTGAATCGGCTCATACAAGCCAAACGTGCTGGTTCCAATCGAGGCAGACGGCAACATTCCCAATGAACCCGCCAGTACGCTTGCCTCGTCGCTCAGGATGTCGCCGAACATGTTATCAGCAATGATCACGTCAAAACTCGCTGGGCGAGTCATCAGGTACATGGTTGCTGCATCGACCAAAATATGATCCAAAGCCACATCGTTATAGTCCTCATGTAAGTCAACGACAGTGCGTCTCCACAAGCGCATCGAAGCGAGTACGTTTGCTTTATCAATTGAGGTGAGTTTCTTTCGGCGCCCTTGCGCAGCGCGATAGGCAACCGTTGCCACACGCTCAACTTCTGCGCGAGAGTAGATCAGGGTGTCGTAGGCGTGATCCCCATCGCCCTGCTCTTGACGAGGTCCAAAATAGATGCCGCCTGTGAGTTCACGCACGAATAACATATCCACGCCCTGCAGCAATTCGGGGCGTAAAGGCGCATGCTCAACCAGTTGAGGGTAAGACTTGACCGGGCGCAGATTGGCAAACAACTCAAAGTGTTTGCGTATCTTTAGCAAGCCTTGTTCTGGGCGCACAGAAGCGGTGGGGTCGCTCCATTTAGGTCCCCCTACAGCTCCAAGCAAGATCGCGTCTGATCCTTCGCACATGTTAATCGTCTCGGTTGGTAATGGATCACCGGTTTGATCAATCGCAATCCCACCCATCAACCCTTCTTGGAAAGTGAAATCATGCCCAAACTTGCTGGCGATCTTTTGTAGGACTTCTACGGCTTTACCTGTGACTTCGGGTCCAATTCCATCTCCCGACAAAACAGCTATGGTTGCTTTCATGGTTGTATCCTTCATAAAAGTTGATATGGGTGGAATTGTGCTGAAGTTAGTCCAATTCGCTAGGTTGAATTGTTATTTTGACAACACCGCTCCAGTAGCCATCAAATGTGTTGAGCCGAAGCTGATAGTCGCCAACATCCCACCCGCGCGCAGGAATGTAGGCATCTGTTGGGGTGGTAGCGTCACCATCATCTGCATAGACGATACGCCGATTATTGGCATCCAACACTTCGATAACAGGGTCTAATAAACCTCCCTGCTCATTCGTTCCGACTGCCTTCACCGAGATTTCTGCGTTGCTTGGTTCTTCAAGATGCCAATGCAGGATCACGGGGGTTCGCCCTGGCAGGGTGATCTCTAGGGTATCCCCAAGATTAATGCTCCCTGCATCAAACGGAAGTGGGAGCGCAGTGGGGGTGGGTGGAGGCGTGGGCACCACTTGAGTGGAGATAGGGGCACAGGCAGCTAAATGGGTAGCGAGCATGAGCAACCATACCCACTCCCATTTGCCAAGAACATGCTTAAATGGTGACATTGCGAGTTGTTTCAGACGCAAGTTGGGCATCCGACTCAGCGAGATACAACCCATATTCAACGCTGTCAACCAGAGCTAACCAACTTGCACGAATGATGTCAACGCCGGCGCCTACGGTTGTCCAGGTATGCTTCCCATTGTAGGTATCAATCATCACGCGAGTTGTTGCTGCTGTGCCCTGATCGCTATTCAAAATGCGCACTTTATAGTCAACCAATTTCAGATGGGTAACTTGTGGGTAACGTGGCAAAAGTGCCTTTCGTAACGCCAAGTCAAGCGCGTTAACTGGACCGTCACCCTCTGCAGCGGTGTGGATAACGTCTCCATCAATGTCAATTTTCACGGTTGCCTCAGCAAATGCCCCACGTCCACGTCGATCTTCCACAATTGTTGTGAAATCAATTAGCTGAAAGGCGGGTTTGTAGCGAGGCATCTTGCGGTGTAAGCGAATGGCAACGGAAGCCTCCGCGCCTTCAAACACAAAGCCTTGGCTTTCAAGTTCCTTGATGTCTTCTAGGACTTCAACTGCCACTGAGCTATTAATGTCTAGCCCATATTCCTCTGCTTTGCTCAGCAGATTACCCCGCCCAGAAAGGTCAGAAATCAATATCCGCATTTCGTTACCAATCAGCATGGGATCAATATGTTGGTAACTATCAATATTTAAGCGGATAGCTGCCACATGGATTCCGCCTTTATGGGCAAAGGCACTCTTGCCTACATAGGCAAGGTGGTTGTCGGGTGCTAGGTTGGCAATTTCTGCCACAACACGTGAAACATGCGTGAGGCTACGTAGGCTTTCAGCTGGAACGCAAGCATATCCCATCTTTAACTGCAAGTCACCAATGATGCTAATCAGGTTGGCATTTCCACAGCGTTCACCATAACCGTTGATTGTACCTTGAACTTGGGAGGCACCTGCTTGAACCGCCATCAAAGAGTTGGCAACCGCCAATTCGGTATCATTATGAGTGTGAATGCCTAACTGTGTGAACGGGAACGCCTTTTTAACGGTCTCTACGAAGGTTGCCACCTCCCAAGGCATGGATCCACCGTTGGTATCACACAGCACCACCGTGTCAGCTCCCCCGTCAACCGCCGCTTGTACTGTATCTAGGGCATATTCCATATCCAGCTTTATGCCGTCAAAGAAATGTTCAGCATCGTAAATCACTTCTTTACCTATGGATTTAAGATACTGCACACTTTCAAAAATCATGCGGATATTTTCTTCGGGTGTGGTGCGTAGCACCTCCGTAACATGCAGCATGGACGTTTTGCCCACCAGCGTCACCACAGGCGTATCCGCATCAACGAGTGCCTTGATGTTATCATCCAGCTCCGGCTTGACACCTTTACGACAAGTTGAACCAAATGCAGAAATCTTGGCGTGTTGCAAGTGAAGTTGCTTTACAGCACGGAAGTAGGCCTCATCTTTTGGATTAGAACCGGGCCACCCGCCTTCAATGTATGCGACTCCCAAGTTGTCCAGCAATCCTGTGATTTTCAGCTTGTCATGAAGCGACAGTGAAATGCCCTCGCGTTGAGTCCCATCGCGCAGCGTGGTATCGTAGATGGCTACATGCTTGGTCATCGTACTATGCACCTGTCATGAAGATGGAGGTATCTAGCTCAATTGTGTTTTGAGCCTCATACTGTCGCACAGTTTCATCCAGACCAAGCAAGTAGCCCAACTGATCGACCCCTTGTAACAAACAGACCTTGGAGAACCCATCTATTGGAAAATCAACGGAACGTCCATCGGGCAAGGTAACAGTTTGGGCTTCTAGGTTGATGGTGATTTGTGCAGTGGGGTCTTCTTGTGCAAGGCTAATGAGCTGCTGATGGGTTGCATCATCCACCACAATGGGGAGCAATCCATTCTTGAGGGAGTTATTACGAAAAATATCGGCAAAGTAGGTGCTGATGACCGCCTTCAAGCCTGCGCCTTGAAGTGCCCAAGGGGCGTGTTCGCGTGAACTACCACAACCAAAGTTATGCCCTGCAATGAGAACACCGGCGCCTAAGTAGGCGGGATTATTCAAGACAAAATCCGTCTTGGGGGTGCCATCTTCATGATACCGCCAGTCCGCAAACGCATTCATCCCTAATCCATTCTTGTCTGTCACTTTAAGAAAACGCGCGGGGATAATTTGATCGGTGTCAATATCATTGATAGGTAACGGTGCCATGGTGCTTGTAAAAGTCGTAATCGGTTCCATTACAGTTCATTTCCTCTTCAGTTCTGAGTAGCAAAAAATTTAACGTTGTTCAAATGCAGCTTCGAGCAAACAGCTGTAAGACACGATTGCTCGAAGCGTATTTCGCACGACTGCGACTGTGTTTCCAATACAACGATGCTTTTTTCAGGCTAAAGCACACGTTAAAACAATATGGTCAACCTCATCGGGACAAGTTTGTAGGTTGATAATGAAGTGATCGCCACCATCCAAATCGGTGTGCGCCATTGCACCGTCATCATGCAGGGCTTCAGGACGACGGAACCTCCACATTCTGTCCATCCTACCTGACGATCACAACCACTTCATGCACCAGACATCCGTAAAGAATCCTAGGATTATTCGGACTTTCTGCACCCTAATGTCCTATTCATGAATTGGCTCAAGTTCCGCCAACATAACTCGCGGATCCGTCACCACGCCGTTGATCGCCGTCGCCGCGGCAGTGAGTGGGCTTGCCAAGAAGGTGCGCCCGCCCTTCCCTTGCCGACCTTCAAAGTTGCGGTTGCTGGTTGATACAGCATATTGACCTGGAGCCAATTGGTCGCCATTCATGGCAATACACATAGAACAACCGGCTTCGCGCCATTCTGCCCCAGCTTCCTTGAAGATCACATCAAGCCCTTCGGATTCAGCTTGTTTCTTGACTTGTTGGCTACCGGGTACAACCATCATGCGAATATTTTCAGAGACCTTGCGCCCCTTCATGAATGCAGCGGCAATCCGCAAATCGCCAATGCGTGAGTTGGTACAGCTACCTAAGAACACAACATCGACGGGTTTACCCAAGAGAGATTGACCGGGTTGTAAGCCCATGTAAGTGAGGGCTTTATCTAAAGCCATCTTCTTGCTGACATCCTTTTCTCGGTCAGGGTCAGGAACGTTATCCGTGATCTTCATTCCCATGCCGGGGTTGGTGCCGTAAGTAATCATGGGGACAAGATCATGCGCGTTCAATTCGATCACTGCATCAAACTCTGCGCCTTCATCGGAAGGCAAGTCACGCCACTCAGCTACTGCCTGATCCCACTTTTCCCCCTTCGGTACAGCACGACGACCCGCCATCCACTGGAATGTGGTCTCGTCTGGCGCAACCATACCCGCGCGTGCACCTCCCTCAATACTCATGTTACAGATGGTCATGCGTCCTTCCATCGTGAGAGCACGGATAGCACTGCCCATATATTCAAAGACGTATCCTGTCCCCCCCCCTACGCCGATCTTGGCGATGATGGCAAGGATGATGTCTTTGGCAACAACGCCATGTTCGAGGGTTCCCTCTACTTTAATCGCCATTGTTTTGGGTTTATTTTGTAGCAAGGTTTGTGTTGCCAAGACGTGCCCCACCTCGCTTGTGCCAATCCCGAAGCCCAACGCGCCAAATGCCCCATGCGTGCTGGTGTGACTGTCACCACAGACAATCGTCATGCCTGGTTGAGTGATGCCTTGTTCTGGTCCAATGACGTGCACAATGCCTTGATTTTCTGTGCCCAGCGCAAACAACGGAATTCCAAAATCTTGACAATTTTGTGTCAGAATATCCAACTGTTTGCTCGCCATCTCATCATAAATGGGGATGATCCCATCCGCATTTTTAGGCGTGGTTGGGGTACTATGATCCATCGTGGCGAGCGTTTGCGAGGGGCGACGCACCTTCAACCCACGCTCACGCAACAGCGTGAAGGCTTGTGGAGAAGTAACCTCATGAACGAGGTGCAGATCAATGTAGAGGACAGCTGGTGTATCCGCGGTTTGGGGGCGCACCAAGTGCCGGTTCCAGATTTTTTCAAAGAGAGTTTGTGGTTGAGACCTATTCATTATACCTACCTTTACCAGATTGATTGAGCACCCCTCAAAACTAAAAAGAGCGCATTCATTTATTCAGATTTTTTGGAAAGCCCAACAGTAGCCACCGACCCCTCGGGTTTGGTCGTGCCATGCCCCAAGGCAATCAGCATACGATTTAGTGCACCCAAGTACGCCCGCACGCTTGCGACAATAATGTCATCATCCGCGCCATACCCACCGAATGAGCGATCACCCTTGTCAGAAAGAATCCGAACAGTCACCTCGCCCATTGCATCGATGCCTTCGGTCACGCTATGCACGCTATACTCTAAAAGTCGGTTGGGAGCTTTGACAATGGCATCAATTGCGCGATAAGAGGCATCGACAGGACCGCTTCCAACAGCGGCGTAAACCAACTCTTGGTCATGAATGGTATTCTTCACCTTGACCGTTGCGGTGGGTAGCCCCATTGTTCCACACGTCACTTGAATGTCTACCAACTGAAACACTTCATTCAAGCCTTGAAAGCGATCATTTACCAATGCTTCTAAGTCTGCATCCGTCACCGTCTTTTTAGAATCAGCAAGGTCTTTGAAGCGTTTGAAGATGGGTTGCAAATCCGCATCAGAAATGTCGTAGCCAAGCTCATGCAAGCGCACTTTGAGCGCATGCCGTCCACTATGCTTGCCCAACACCAAACGGCTTTGGGATAAGCCAACGGTTTCAGGCGTCATGATCTCATACGTGCTGGCGTTCTTGAGCATCCCATCTTGATGGATGCCGGCTTCATGCGCAAAAGCATTTTGACCAACGATTGCCTTATTGGGTTGAACTGACATGCTCGTATAATTGCTGACCATGCGACTGGTCTTGGTGATTTCTTGGGTGACGATGTTGGTGCGCAGGTTAAAGAATTGTGGGCGTGTATGCAACGACATCACCACTTCCTCTAAGCTGGTGTTTCCCGCACGTTCGCCGATGCCGTTGATGGTCACTTCAACTTGACGCGCCCCACCCATCACACCCGCTAAGGTATTTGCCGTTGCCAATCCCAAATCATTATGGCAATGAACAGACCAAATAACCCCACTGCCTAACCCGGCACCGGGTGTTTCTGCAATCAGTTGTTCAATGGTACGTTGCCATTCTTGCGGAACGACATAACCCACCGTATCTGGGATGTTGAGTGTGGTTGCGCCACATTCAACCGCCACTGTCAACACTTGTAGTAGGTATTGCATATCGGTTCGCCCAGCATCCATTGGACTGAACTCGACATCATTGCACAAACTTTTAGCCAGCGTAACCGCCATACGGACTTTCTCTAGCCCCTGCTCGCGGGTTAAGCCCGTTTGATATTTCAAGTGAATATCGGATGTCCCCAGGAAGGTATGAATGCGGGGCTTTGTAGCCTCTTTGATGCCCTCCCAACATGCACGAATATCCCCCTCCACTGCGCGTGCCAACCCACAAATAACTGGACCCGCTGGCGTACCGACCTCACGGGCGATGCGTTGCACAGCTGCCAGATCATCAGGTGAAGCAGCAGGAAACCCTGCTTCTATAACATCGACGCCCAATTGGTCAAGTTGACGAGCGATTTCCAATTTTTCGGCACTGGTGAGCGTCGCGCCGGGGCTTTGCTCACCATCTCGTAGTGTGGTATCAAAAACGATGACTGTTTGCCCATCGTATGTTCTCATAACCATATAGTTTTGACTCCTGTTCTAAGTGGGAAGTGGGTTAATAGAATGACAATAGCGTTGACGGATTAGCTCACTTAGGTCGTTTTCTGTCATACGACCACCCCCTTCCCTATCAACCTATCAGCAGGAATCTCATTCATGAATTTCCCTATTGTTGCTTGATCTTCTTCGCGTTGAGGAACGTCATCATATCGCGCAATTCAACACCCACGTCTTCAATGAGCAAGTTGTGCTCACGGTTACGACGCGCCAAGAAATTGGGCAAGCCATCCTTGTTTTCCTGTACCCAACGCTTAGCAAAGTCACCATTTTGGATGCGTTCTAATACGCCTTGAAACTCTTCTTTGATGAGTCCTTCCACCATATCACCCACTTCATAGCCACCATTTTCTGCAGTATCAGACACGCTGTACCACATGTAACTCAAGCCACCCTCATACATCAAATCAACAATGAGTTTCAACTCGTGCATGCATTCAAAGTAGGCAACTTCTGGTTGATAGCCAGCTTTAACCAAAGTTTCAAAACCGGCACGTACTAAAGCCGTTACCCCACCACATAAAACAGCTTGCTCGCCGAACAAGTCCGTTTCCGTTTCTTCTTTGAAGGTAGTAGGAAGAACGCCTGCACGTGTGCAACCAATAGCCTTGGCATAAGCGAGAGCCTTTTCGTGAGCTTGACCGGTTGCGTCTTGATGAATCGCCAATAATCCTGGTACACCTGCCCCCTCCTTGAAAACTTCGCGCACGCGGTGACCGGGTGACTTGGGGGCGACCATCGTCACATCCACATTGGCGGCAGGTTTGATGGTGTTATAGTGAATATTGAACCCGTGGGAGAACATGAGCATCGCACCCGCTTTTAGATTGGGAGCAACTTCAGCTTCATAGACCTCTGCTTGTTTGGTATCTGGGATGAGGATCATCACCACATCTGCCATCTTGGTTGCCTCTGCAACGCTTAGAACAGTGAGCCCCTCTGCCTCTGCCTTGGCACGGCTCTTGCTCCCTTCATGAAGCCCCACCACCACATTCAAGCCACTGTCCTTCGCATTAAGCGCATGCGCGTGTCCTTGGCTTCCATAACCAATGATCGCTATGGTTTTGCCCTGCAAAATATCCAGACTTGCGTCTTTATCGTAGTAAATTGTAGTCACGTTGTTTAATACCTTTGAATTGAGTTGAATGGAAAATAGTCTTCGGTGTGAGGATAAGCCCCACACCTGAATTACACAAGTTTAGACAAATTGGTCTGCAGTTGATGTAGCGCTTTCTTGCTCCGAACTTGACGCAACGGTGAGTTGGTATTCGGTATCAATGATGCGCGTTCCACGCGCCATAGCAACAATGCCGGTGCGGATCATCTCAATGATACCAATTGGGCGCAGTTCTTCAATCATTGCTTCCACAATCTGCGCTGTACCCACCAGTTCAACAATGGCAACTTCGCGCCCAATGTCAACAATTCGTGCGGGATACCGCTCGCAAATTTCAGTCACCCCATTGTAGGATTCTGTATCATTGGTGCGCACTTTCACCAGAACCAAGTCACGAGAGATATGTGGCACATCTTCAAGAATGCGAACATCAATGACATTGACCAACTTAAGCAGGTTTGCCTTCACCAATTGTGGGTTGAGTTTCTTAATGTCCACAACAATGGTCATGCGTGAAAGGCTTGGGCGATGGGTACGCCCAACCGTCAAACTATCAACATTGAAATTGCGCCGACGAAACATGCTGGCGACGCGGTTGAGAACACTAGGTTTATTCTCAACTAGGGCGACTATTGTAATTTTGTTGGATTCTGAACGCTCGGTTAGCATACGGGTTTACCCTTCCTGCTTGGGGCGACGAATCATGTTATGTAAGTCAGCTCCCGCTGGCACCATTGGGTAGACAATATCATCTTTTTCAATGACGTACTCTATCAACGTTGGACCTTGATGGCTTCGCGCAAAGCGTATTGACTCTTCAATTTGATCGCGTGCGGTGACACGCATGCTGGGAATGCCATATGCCTCTGCCAGTTTGACAAAATCGGGATTGAACATGGGTGTCGCTTCGTAGCGTTCTTCATAGAACATTTCCTGCCACTGGCGCACCATACCCAAAAAGCCGTTATTTAAGATGGCAATGTTGACATCAACATTTTCTTGCACCGCCGTGCCCAGCTCCGTCATCGTCATTTGAAAGCCACCATCCCCAACAATTGCCCAAACTTCTTCAGTGGGACAAGCGAACTTCGCACCGATGGCGGCGGGAACGCCGAACCCCATTGTGCCAAGCCCACCGCTGGTGAGCATGGTCTTGGGGCGTTGATGTGGATAGTATTGTGCCTCTAACATTTGATGTTGACCAACATCGGTCACGGTTATGGCGTTGCCTTCTGTATATTTCCACAAATCATTTATGACTTGCTGACCGATCAGCTTGTTCCCCATATCAGTAAAGATGATGTCACGCTCGCTTGAGTCCTCTTTCCAATCACGAATCTTATTCAGCCATTCTGAGTGATCTTGAGATTGGATATGCGGCAGGATTTGCCGAAGAACCATTTTAAGATCGCCACAAATCCCGACATCTACACGGACGTTCTTGTTGATTTCGGTGGGATCAATCTCAATGTGAATTTTACGGGCATGAGGTGCATACGTTTTGAGGTTGCCTGTTACACGATCATCAAAGCGCATTCCCAACGCGATCAGCAAATCCGCATCTTGGATGGCGTAATTTGACTCTGCAAAGCCGTGCATGCCCATCATGCCAACTGAAAGAGGATGCCCTTCTGGGAAGGAACCCTTGCCTAACAAAGTTTGTGTAACTGGAATGTTGGCAATTTCTGCCAAATCGCGTACTTCTTGAAATGCACCCGACATGGTGATGCCGTGTCCTGCCAGAATGATTGGGCGCTTTGCCTGATGGATCAACTCGACGGCTTGTTGAATTTGTTGGTCTGAAGCACTAAGGGTGGGCTTATAGCCGGGTAGCTCTACAGGCGTATCATCCCACTCAAAATCTGTGGTGGCATTTTGAACATCTTTGGGAACATCAATTAAAACCGGTCCAGGTCTTCCAGTTCGTGCGATGTGAAAGGCTTCTTTTATGGTAAATGCCAATTCATCCACACTCGTGACAAGATAGTTGTGCTTGGTAACCGGGATAGTTACGCCTGTAACATCGGTTTCTTGGAAGGCATCCGTGCCAATTGCCTTCGTCCCTACTTGACCCGTTATGGCAATGACCGGGACAGAATCCATTAAAGCGGTGGCTAAACCAGTGACAAGATTGGTTGCGCCGGGTCCGCTGGTGGCAATACACACCCCTACTCGCCCCGAAGCGCGTGCATATCCATCCGCCATATGGCTTGCGCCTTGTTCGTGGCGAACGAGCACATGATGGATCTTGCCCTTATACTTACTCATGGCATCATAGGTTGGAAGGATTGCCCCACCAGGGTAGCCGAACATCACTTCCACACCTTCACGAATTAAACACTCTAAGATAATTTCTGCGCCAGTTAGTTGCATTTTATACCTCATTTCGTGCCGAGCATTTCTCGGTTGACAAGTCTATCGGACGGGCGTTAACCAATTGTATTTGTCCGGCTGTGCACCGGAAGTGATTCCGAAGAAAGCATCTTGGACTGCTTTGGTGATCGCACCACGAGAGCCAATCCCCACCTTTACGCGGTCCACCGAACGAATAGGCGTAATTTCTGCTGCGGTGCCGGTGAAAAATATTTCATCCGCAATATAGAGCATCTCGCGCGAAACTGCCTCATAACGCACTGGAATATCTAAATCCTTCAAGATGGTTAAGGCACTATCGCGGGTAATCCCGCGTAAAATCGACGAGCCGGTGCTGGGGGTATAAACCTCACCCTCGATGATGACGAAGATATTTTCGCCCGCTCCCTCGCTCACCATGCCGGTGTGATCGAGTGCGATCCCTTCGGTAAACCCGTTGTCGCGTGCTTCCATCGTGATGTACTGACTATTCACATATTGCCCGCCGATTTTACCCATTGGTGTAAGTGAACCGGGCGACATTCTGCGCCATGAACTAATCTGCACATCTACACCTTGCTCGATTGCTTCTTGCCCCAAGTATCGTCCCCAGTTCATGGTGATGATCGCCACATCAACCGGACTGGTGCGCCCTTCCAAGCCTTGAATACCATTAGGGTGCGCACCGCGGAAAGCGATCGGGCGAATGTAGCAGGAATCGTGACCATTTCTGCTGATGGTCTCAATGA
Source organism: uncultured Chloroflexota bacterium (assembly GCA_903877335.1). Classification (GTDB taxonomy): domain Bacteria; phylum Chloroflexota; class Anaerolineae; order Aggregatilineales; family Phototrophicaceae; genus CAIRDJ01. The sequence goes on from CAIRDJ010000205.1 coordinate 28,329, forward strand.
TAGCTTCATTGATTTGGTCTTCGGTATAGGGCATCTCTATGCGCATAATTTTGGCAGAGTGCATCAAACGACGAGTATGCTCTTTAAGACGAAAGACAGCTGTGCCCTGTGCTGTAGCATAGGCACGTATCCCCTCGAATACGCTCGATCCGTAATGAATAGCGTGGGTTGTCACATGAACTTTGGCATCGGCGTATTTAACACACTCACCATTCATCCAAATCCATTCAGCTAATGCCATGAACTTATCTCCTTAATTGACAGAAACAAAATAACCTTAAGAACTACACTCGGCAAAAAACCTTCTATCAAGCCGCTTGTACTGCTCTGTTGTACAGTATGGAAAGCCATCAATTAGCATAAAAAAAGCCCCCCGTCTTGGGAGGCTTTTCTGTTACGCATCACTGTTTTGTGTTACCAGTAGCCACCCAAGATTTTATAGCCCGCCGATGAGGACAAGCACCACTACGATAACCACAATAATCACGTTAGTGTTGGGTAAAGCTCTAGTCACTGTAGAAACTCAACTATTTTAGACCGTACATGCCATGTAGATTAACGCTTGTGACCATTTCTGTCAAGCGATTTAGTCACGAGTGTCAAAGTTTCTGGCAACATTGATAATTTGCCCTAATTTCTTTGTGCGTAATCACCAATCGCCCACTAAGCATGCCAGAGCCTGCTCTAATTGTTGCTGAACCGCGCTGGGTGCTGTTCCCCCGCTTGCTGTCCGTTTGGCAACTGCCAAGTGATAGTCGAAAAGGTCAAACACATCGGACTCAAATAATGCAGAAACCTCTTGATATACCTCTAGCGGAATAGCGGAAAGGTTGCACTGATGGGTTTCTGCGTACAGAACAATTTGTCCCGAAGCGTGATGAGCTTCTCGGAAGGGTAAACCTTTGTGAACCAAATAATCCGCAATTTCAGTGGCAAGCATGGTTTCATCTAAGGCTTCTTGCATAGCAACCTGATTCAGTTGTAGCGTTTGTACGATTGCTGTAACAACAGGCAACAGCTGTAACAAGGTGTCGGTGGAATCAAAGATGGCTTCTTTATCCTCCTGCAGGTCTTTGTTATAGCCGCTGGGTAAACCCTTCAAAGTGGTCAACAACCCCGTCAAATTACCGATTAATCGTCCACTTTTCCCACGGGCTAGTTCCATAGGATCGGCATTGCGCTTTTGAGGCATCAAGCTGGAGCCTGTGCTATAGCGGTCATTCAACCGAACAAAGCCGAAAGCTGGGTTACTATACAGAATGATGTCCTCTGCAAGGCGACTGAGATGAACCCCAACCATTGAAAAACCGAATAACGTTTCTGCCACAAAATCCCGATCGCTCACTGCATCCAAGCTGTTCTGGCAAAGCGAGGCAAACCCTAATTCCCCCGCCAAAAATTGGCGGTCAATGTTGAAAACATTTCCCGATAACGCGCCTGAACCTAGTGGCAAGGAGGAGGTGCGCCGATGTGCATCACGTAAGCGATCGCGGTCACGTTCCAGCATCCAGAAGAAACTCATTAGCCAATGTGCCACAGTGATAGGTTGTGCCAATTGGAGATGGGTGTAACCGGGTATGAGCGTGGTGAGTTGTTGTTGGGATTGCTCTATTAGGGCGTGTTGAAGCTGGCGGATGGCATGGTTCATCTGCTCAATCCCCTGCATGACCCATAGACGGAAGTCGGTTGCCACTTGGTCATTTCGACTTCTACCCGTATGTAGCTTGCCACCCACGCTCCCGATCAGCTCGGTAAGGCGACGCTCAACCGCTGTGTGGATATCTTCATCATTGGCGGAAAATTGCATGCTCCCATCTTCAAACTCGGTCAAGACCTGTGACAAGCCCGCCACCATGTGATCCACCTCATCAGGTGAGAGAAGCTCCGCCAGTCCCAATGCTTTGGCATAGGCGATGCTCCCCTGAATATCTTGTTTAGCCATGCGCCGATCATACGGGAGGCTATCATTCAACTTGCGTAAGTCTTCATTCGTTGGCTCTTGAAATCGCCCACCCCATAACGCCATTAGATCATTCCTCTCATAGGGTAACTATTCAGATTTATCTTGATTGAGAAGCGCGTTAATCTTGAGGGGTAAACCGAACAGACGGATGAACCCGGCGGCATCCGCTTGGTTGTACACGTGCTCCTCACCAAACGAGGCATAGTCTTGGCGATATAAACTGTACGGACTCTTACGCCCAGCAACGATGATATTGCCCTTGTAGAGCTTCAGGCGAGCGGTGCCGGTGACGTTCTGTTGGGTTTCGTTGACGAAGGCGGTTAAAGACTCACGCAGTTTGCTGTACCACAAACCGTTGTAAACCAATTCAGCGAACTTAAGGGCGAGCATATCTTTGTATTGCAGGGTGGCTTTGTCTAAGCAGATGGACTCCAGGGCCTGATGTGCGCGGTAGAGAATGGTGCCGCCTGGCGTTTCATACACGCCACGGTTCTTCATGCCCACCAGACGGTTCTCCACCAAGTCAACTCGCCCCACACCATGCTTCGCGCCAGTTAGGTTGATGGTTTCAAATAGCTCAATTGGGGCAAGGCGTTGCCCATTGCATGCAACAGGAATCCCACGCTCAAAGTCGATCTCGATGTATTCGGGTTCATCAGGGGCATTCTGTGGGCTAGTGGTGAGGGTGTACATGTCCTCTTCCGGTTCACTCCAAGGATTCTCTAAGATGCCACCTTCATGGCTCATGTGGAACAGGTTGCGGTCACGGCTATAAATCTTGCGCAGGGTTGCAGAGACCGGAATATTAAACTCTTCAGCGTAAGCGATACAATCTTCGCGGCTCTTCAAATCCCATTCACGCCAAGGGGCAATGATGCGCAACTGCGGGCTTAATGCCATAGCGGTCACTTCAAAACGAACTTGATCGTTACCCTTGCCGGTCGCCCCATGTGCGATGGCATCTGCGCCTTCTGCCTTCGCAATTTCAACCAAATGTTTAGCAATCAACGGACGGGCAAATGACGTTCCAAGCAAATACTCACGCTCATAAATTGCGCCGGCTTGTAGCGTGGGGTAAACAAAATCCGTTAGGAACTCTTCGCGTAGGTCACGAATGTAGAGTTTACTTGCGCCCGTAGCAAGTGCCTTCTCCTCTAAGCCCTCCAATTCATCGTCTTGCCCCAAGTTCGCACAGAAACAAACTACCTCACAATGGTAGTTATTTTTTAACCACGCAAGAATAACGGAGGTATCTAACCCGCCGCTATAGGCGAGGACAACTTTTTTGACAGTCTCTTTCATGGGTATAACAACCTTTCCGAATAGGTAGACATCGCCACTCTTGAGGGAATGGCGTAAGAAATGAAGCAAGAATTATATCAATTCTAATCAAATTCATGTGAGCCTAAACCTTGTAATAAGGTACTCTTTGTACACATTATGCTCTGACGTTAGATGAGGTTGCGCGTGCACATTTCAACCTATACCCAGTTTTCATTGTTTGAGGACTTAAAAACAGAATGGAATCCATTGCTTCGGCGTTCTTATGCCGACAGCATTTTCATGACGTGGGA
>CAIRDJ010000206.1 GCA_903877335.1 uncultured Chloroflexota bacterium
CATGATGGGGGTGAGGGCACGCATGACCCCCACCAACAAAATCGGGGTGAACAGTGCGCCCCCCAGCACGATCGCAAACAACGCCGCAAAACTGACGACGATGCTATGGGTGGGGAGGAACAACAACGCCAATCCGACCAAGTTGAGGCACAACGCCAGCGCAGTGATGTAGGGGAGCAATTGGCGCGTTTGATCCTCTAAGGCAGAGCGACGCATCACGCCGATGGGCGCGGTGCGCGTGGCATCCCACGAGGGAATGAGCGCGGCAACGGTGCTGATGGCAAGACCGATCAGGCTACCCTTGAGCAAGGTGAAAGGCGTGACCACCACGCTTTGGATGTTGACGGTATAGTAGAGGTTGCTGATGGACTGGGAGACGATATTGACCGCACCGCGCCCCAAAATCGCCCCTAACCCAATGCCCACCACCGTTCCGATCAGCCCCAGCAACAAAGCCTCGCTCAAGATGAGGGCGAAGATGGTGCGTTGGGTTGCCCCCAAACTGCGCAACGTGCCAATGATCGGGCGACGTTGTACCACATTGAACATCACCGTGTTATAGATGAGGAATGCGCCCACCACCAAAGCCAGCAGGCTCAACGCTTGCAGGTTGATCTCGAAGGCGCGGGTCATTTGTGAAAGGGTGGTGTCGTTCCCACGCAGGCTAACCAAGCGTGCCCCGCTGGGCAAGCGGTCTGTGATCTGTTGCAGGGGGGCATCGGCGGGCAGGATCAGATCAATGCGGGTGATCTTCCCGTTCATGTCAAAGAGCGCTTGCGCGGTGGCAATATCCACCAACACCAGATCATCAACGGCTTGGGCACTGGTGCTGTCCCCCGTCAACAGTAGCCCCACAATCTTGAGCGTGACGGTGGTCGTGCTAGGTTGAATGGTGAAGCTGTCGCCCACTTCTAGCCCATAGCGCGTTGCCAGCGTTTGGCTTATCAAGACTGCGTTAGGCTCAATTAGGAACGCATTGAGCGCATCGAAGGTGCTCTCTTTGCCACTTTGTATTTCTATCTCGTTCAGAAAGTCACGGAAGGGGACTTCAGCGAAGTTGTCCACCCCCAAGATGCGCACCGGTTGGCGCAAATCGACCGAGCGCACGTATCGCTCGATGATGGGTGCGCTCTCGCGGATGCCTAGCTCAACGCGCACTTGCTGGTATAATTCGCTAGGTAGCCCAGAAGGACTGCCCTCGATCTGATGGGTGGCTTTGCCGGCTATGCTTTGGGTGCTCAACTCAAATGCTCGCTGGGCTGAACCGTTTGCAAGGTCAATGGCAATGACCACCGCCACCCCTAACGCCACCCCCAACACGAACAGAACACTCTGCAACAAACGCCGACGAATGTAGCGAGCGGCAAGCCTGAAAATCGGCAATAGCTTCAATGAATCCTCCCAAGAATGCAGGTGAACCTGTTATTTCGCTTCAGCGTAGCAGGTAAAGATGGGTCGTATGTAAATGTCGGGTCAAAAGGCACTAAATGTTGCATGGAGATTTCCTGGTAATTGCCTGATATTTCCTTATAATGCGTAACTAATGCGCTTTAGTTTTCCACCCTCCCGAGTATAATCAGAAGGAATTTTTATAAACAATGGCACAGGCACAAATGGAAACTCGTTCTACGTCAGGGAACATTGTACAGGCGATCGGTATTGCTTTAACCGCCATGATTGCTTATCTGGGGATTTGGTCTAGCGAATGGCTTGGCTCGGCTATACTCGGTTTTGAGAAGTCGCCCATTTCGGGGATCATGATGGCTATCCTCATCGGTCTGGTCATCGGTAACAGCGTAACTTTTTCGCCTGCTGTAAAACGTGGGATCACCTTCAGCGTCAAGATCATTTTGCGCTTGGGGATTATCCTGCTGGGTATTCGTTTGGGCTTGGGGGATGTTTTCCGCTTGGGAATGCTGGGCGTGCCCTTGATCGTGTTGTGTGTGGGAGGGGCTTTGCTGTTTAGCGGGTGGTTAGGAGGGTGGCTTATGCTCCCTCCGCGCATGAGTGCGCTCATTGCTGTGGGCACAAGCATCTGTGGCGCAACGGCGATTGTCGCCATTGGACCCGCTATTGATGCCAAAGACGAAGAGACCATGTATGCGGTTGCCAACATCACCATCTTTGGCATGCTGGCAATGTTCCTGTATCCCTATCTGGCACACGCGCTATTTGCGAACGCGCCCACCAGCGCAGGTTTATTCTTGGGTACCTCCATCCATGAGACCGCCCAAGTGGCAGGGAGCGGACTGATCTACGACCAACTCTACAATGCTCCTCAAGCGTTAGAAGCGGCAACCATCACCAAACTGGTGCGCAATATTTTCATGATCCTAGTGATCCCCTTGATGGCGTATCGCTATCGTGTGGAGTCAGCAGATGCCAACAAGGAAGCGATCAACCTTGCTTCTATCTTCCCTGTGTTCATCTTGGGCTTTGTGGTGATGGCACTGGTGCGCACGGTGGGAGATGCAACTTTGGCGAACGGCATGGCGTATGGTGTCTTGAGTGCTGAACAGTGGGGCAATCTCACCCACACCATTCAAGAGATCGCTAACTTCTTATTGGCAGTGGCAATGGCGGCGGTGGGCTTGGGAACGCGCCTTGCCCAGTTGCGCGGGCTAGGCTTAAAACCGTTCTACGTGGGCTTTGGGGCGGCGGTGATTGTAAGTAGCTTGAGCCTAATTGGGATTATATTGTTGCAATGGCTCGGCTTAACCTTGGCTTAGGACGTGCTACAATCTAAGCCTAGAACAGCTTGAGATATGCTCAGACCGAAGAACCCTATGATAACCCTTACAACCCTATCCGCTTCAGACACGCGCCCCCTACGCCAACAACTGTTACGGCAAGGGGTGCCCTTAGATCAATTGGTTTATGACGGGGATGATGATGCGGATGCGCTCCATTTGGGGGCACTGGATGGGGAGGCCTTGGTGGGCATTGCCAGCGTGGTGCGTCAGTCGCCTGCTGTGAGCAATGGAACGCCTGCCCATCACCCCAACCCCCATAGCCCCCACGCTTGGCGCATTCGTGGGATGGCAGTTCTACCTGATTACCGAGCGCAAGGGGTGGGGAAGTTGCTCCTGTTGCGCTGTATTGACTATGCCTTTGAGATGCAAGGCAGGTTCATTTGGTGTGATGCACGGATTCACGCTAGAGGGTTCTATGAGAAATACGGCTTACGGGTGATGGGCGAGGTCTATGACGTCCCCAACGTGGGGCAACATTACTACATGCAGCGTGACCTCGCCCGCGTGTGTGAATGACTTCAATTGGCGATGTCCCATGCCGCCAAGTCCGCCATGAACGTGTGGGCGGTGAAATCGAGCGAGAGTGGCGTTAAGCTGGCGTATCCTTGATGCACAGCCCACAGGTCTGTACCCTCTTGATCGAGTACCCCAGTGGGGGTGGCACCAGCGATTTTAACCAGATTGCCGTTGCGTTCAAGTTGGTCGCGGTAAATGCGGATGCCTTGCCGTGTGAGCCGAATGCCCTTGACATCCACCCCATAAGGCACGTTGAGGTTCAGGATGGTAAATTCTGGGATGGAGCGTTGAATCGCGCGCGATACCACCCGCGCCGCCAAGCGCGCCGCCACCTCATAATGTTCCACTTTATCGGCTTGGTGATAATCCAACGAGACCGCTAACGAGGGCACGCCTTGAATGATCGCCTCCGCTGCTGCCGCCACTGTTCCGCTATACAAGACATCCTGCGCCATGTTTGCCCCACGGTTGATGCCAGACACCACAAAGCGGGGGGGCCAATCCACCACGCCCAGCGCGGCTAATGCCACACAATCCGCCGGCGATCCGCCCACGCCAATAGCAGGGGTGCCGTCCGGTAGTTGGGTTTCTACGATGGGTAAATCTTGATGGAGAGTGATCTTGTGTCCCACCATGCTTTGGTTTTCGATGGGCGCGATGACGCCCACCTTTTCCACCAAGCCTTGCATTGCCATTGCCAGCGCATATAAACCCGGCGCATGGACACCATCGTCGTTGGTCAATAAAATATAGGTCATGCCAAATCACCGTTCCCGTCTTGTTGGAGTGCCCAACATTAAAAATCCATAAAACCTCACGCGATGGTCGAATTTCATTCCCAATTCGCTTATAATGCACAATCGTACAAGAAAAAAATTATCGAATATAGTTGTTGTTTTCCATCTCAAGTTTGTTAGCCTAATAGTATTGTGTGGTAATGTATTGCCGAACAATCAAAGTAGCCACCAGGAGGGTTATGTCACAGGACAACAACTTCAAGGCTAACGTAGTGGAAGGCATCAGCAAGTTTCAGAGTGCGCGGTTGCAGGCATTCTGGACTGAAATGCTCTCCCACTTACGCGGTAAACCAGCAGAATTGTTGAGCTTCGACGAAGTTCGTCAGAAATTGCGGCTCAACAACGAAAGCTATCGCGGTTTACATAACATCGAACTCAAAAAAATCGTCGGCAGTGTGGGGCGATATAAAGAATTTACACGCTCGTTCTTGCCCAAGAACCCACAAATGCAAGAACGCTGGAGTCGTGTCTACGCCAAAATTCAAAGTATGGAAGGGGTACCCCCCATTGAAGTGTATAAAGTTGGGGAGGTTTACTTCGTGCGTGATGGCAACCACCGCGTATCGGTTGCCGTTCAGTTGGGTTTTGATACCATTGAGGCGCATGTTACCGAGTTGCTCTCTCCGATTGCGTTCCGCGCGGATATGACGCTGGAGCAGTTGGATCATGCGGAGGCGTATGCCGAGTTCATCAAACTGACTGATTTAGCGATCGTTCGCCCCCATCATCAGTCGTTACAATTGAGCAAGCCCACGCGCTACAACGACTTAATTGGGCATATTGAGTTGCACAAGGCGTTTGTGGAACACACCTTCCGCGCAGAAGTGAGCTTTAGGGAAGCTGCCGCCCACTGGTATGATTCGGTTTATCGCCCGGCGCTCACCTTGATTCGCAAGTACGGTATCCTCGCTTTGGTGGGTAAGGGGGAGCACGATATGCCCCACACCGAAGCCGATATGTACCTGTGGATGGTTGACCACCTCCGTGAGATCGAAGCGCAAATGGAGGATCGGGAGGCGCTGGCGTACACCTTTAGCGATACGTTGGTGGATTTCCTGACGCAGAAGAAGCTCTCCATCCCCAAATCACTCTTGATTGAGGAAGACGAGCCGATCATCGTCACCGAGCAGCAACTGGAGCAAGTGCTGAAGGTGGAGGAACATACAATCCCCCCAGCATTTAGCGGGTATAACGCCTACCTTATACCCGCTTGAAATCTCCCCTCCCCGTGCCCGTCTGATGCTATACCTTTGATGGGCACTTTTGTGATAATCTATCACCCCATCATAACAACCTGCTTACAAGGAATGAACATGCCCCCTCAACCTATGACTATTTACCCGGTGCAGGCACCTGTCCAAGTTGCTGCCTTTGATTTAGTCCAAACGATTATGGATGCGCTTGCCCACGCGGAACTCACCCTTGAGGATGGGGATATTTTAGCAATCTCCAGTAAATACATGGCAATCAGCGAAGGGCGTATTGTTCAACTGGAGACGGTGGAAGTTTCCGGCGAGGCAAGCGAATTGGCACAACGCTATGGAATGTTGCCTGCTTTGGCGCAACTGGTGTTGCATGAGGCGGACTTTGTGTTTGGTGGCATTCCCTTTGGCTTCGTGCTGACTGCTAACCACGGGATCATCTCTGCCAACGCCGGCATGGATCGCTCCAATATTCCCAGCGGAAACGTGGTGTTATTCAGTGTTGACCCGTTTGCTTCTGCGCATGCCTTGTATGAAAAACTCACGGTTCAATATGGTGGGATTCGTCTGGGAATCATCCTCACGGATAGTTGGTTAATGCCCGGTCGCTTGGGGACAACAGGCTTGGCGTTGGCGGTTGCGGGCTTCCATCCGCTAGAAGATGAGCGGGGTAAGCTGGACTTATTCGGCAATCCTATGATGGTGACGGTGCGGGCAGTAGCTGATACCCTTGCCGTTGCCGCCCAAACCGTGATGGGGGAGCGCGACGAAGCCACCCCATTGGTGGTCATTCGTGGGGCGCGGGTACGCTTTTCTACCGAGCGACTGTCAGAAGCGGATGTTGCCATTGACTGGCGACAATGCCTCTACATCGAATCCTTGACCATCGGCATCCGCAATGAGGAGGTGCTGCGCGTCATTGCCTCTGCTCCCCCGTTCGGTACTCCCTCTCAATCATAACCGCTTGCTATTCGGGCTAGGGAATGGGAAGGGTTGCCCAGTCCCTAGCGATCCTTACATTTAGTTTGGCTATAGGTAAAATGTTGCATTATTGTCTAATTTGCGTTAAATTCTATTCCAATCCCATCACTAGGGAATAATTAACAAAGAATTATAGGAGACAGTTTAATGAGCAAAGCACGC